>JABMRP010001316.1 GCA_013202535.1 Planctomycetota bacterium | reverse complement strand
GATCGGCGCTACGCTCTCGACCGATTTCAACTCCCTTGTTTTCTTAGCCCTCTGCGTTCTCCGCGCCTCTGCGTGAGCTCCCTTTGTTTTCCAGGGCGTGAACGGTTACGGTTTGTCGTCTTCGTTCGAGTTTTCCAGACAGTATGGCCCGGGGACTATTTGCCCTTGGATCGCACAGGCCGAGATGCTGTATCCGACGCCGCAAGGTGCTTCGCCGGTGGCCTTGCAGCCGATCTCGCCGCTGCCGTAGAACCCGAAGATGGGCACGTTGCCGACGACCGCTTTCATGGCCTTGAGTTCCTCGGGATAGTTGCCGTTTTTGAGCATGGCTCCGCGTCGGCCGCCGCAATCGAAGACGAGCATCAGTTTCGTCTTCTTGCTGTCGCCGACGGCTTCGGTGAAGGCCGTGGTGGCCGAATCGATCAGGCCTTGCTTCGACATGTCTTTCTGGAGCGAGAATCCGCAGGTGAAATCGCCCGCGATGAGGATCCCCAGATTGACCCCACTGGCCGCTTCGCTCTTAACGTAAACACGTCCGCCCTTGGCGGAACCGCCGATGATGGGAAAGGTTTCGCCCAAGACGCCGCAGACGCCCTTGGTCACCGTATCGTCGCGCGGGACGTGACAATCGCCGAAGAGCAACAGGACCTTGCCGTCGGTGGCGGCAGCGGCAGCTTCCTTGAGCGCTTCGCCGATGCGCGTGCCACACGCCAGATCGTCGTCCTTGCCGGCTGTCTTGGCCACGGCGGTGGTTACGGTGATGTCGCCACCCAGGGCCAACACGCCAACCTGGCCTTCATTGGAAACGTCGGTCAACGGCGCGTATCCGGCGCAGCCGTAGACGATCGAGGCGTCGAACACCGAGCCGACCCCTGCGAGCATTTTGGCGTGTTCCGCGGAAACAGCATCGCCGTTGTAGACCAACACGATCTTGGCCGCCTGACTCCCCAAGGCCTCCTTCGCCGCGGTAGCCGCTTCGACGCCGGCGGCTTTCGCTTCGGTGAGTTCGGAACTGCCGACCCCTACCTCAATGGCAAACACTTGCGTGGCCGTCAGCAGCAGGGCCAACCCTAATGTGGCAGCCAGCAGCTTCTTGGCGGTTTCCTTACTCGATGTCATGTCCTGGGTTCCTTTGATCATGGTGAAAACGGTTGCCGCTCGATGATCGGCGGCGCCTCGATATTAAGACCAGCCGTTCATTCTACCCGGCCGCTTCCCGGCTTTGCCAGCCAAAATCGGTATAAACGCCCATTCGGGCAATCGAGCCGGTACGGATTGCCCCCCATTTCGGGGTGCCATGGGCGGCTTGTCCGCCCTTGCCGAATCTCCCAGAAACAAGGACCCCTACCGCATCGCCGCGTACGGCAAACCGCGACGACAACCTTCCGCTTCGGCGATCATGTCCAGATGCAGCGTGGCGCACGCATGCACCAGCGACGCGACCGGCCGATCGTCGGACAACTTTCTCGAATCGACCGTCTTCAGGTATCCTCGGCATCGATCGCAGGTTTCGATCGTGTACGGCGCGGCCTCGTCCGGTGAAAGGACGGACAGGTTCCCTTCCGCCTCGCAGAACGGGCATTGGAGCCGGGCGAATTCCCAGTCGGCGCCGCAGAGCGAACACGAGAGAACCCGCTTGCCCGTCTCGCGCCGCAACCGCGCCAAGCCGGGAACCGACCCACACCACGGACAATGGCCCGTGCAACCCTCGTCGGTCGTCGACGCCCCGGACCGATGCACGGCCTCGGCAACAAACGGCGCGGCCAACACGCGGCCGAAGAAGACCAGCGCCTCGATGCCAATCGCCAGTTGCGCGGAGAGCGTTTCCAAACGGACTTCATCGGGCCCAAACGCCGCGGCACGAGCCAACTGGCGTGGAAGTCGCCGATTCTCGTTGGTGGCGGTCGTCAATCGCCGCGGATCGTCGCTTTGGCCCTTGCCTTCTTGTAGCGCGTCACCCAAAGCGGTCAGCAACTGCCCCAGCATCGCGTCGTCCCACGGTACGGCTTCGGGCCCAATCACCGGTGCCGGCGGAGTCGTCCCCTGGCGCGCACCTTCGAGCCTCCCGGCAACCGCCACCTGGGCCTCCAGCAGCGCCATCCGAAAACGAACGTAGTCCTCGGACACCTCATCGCGCCCGATCAGCGCCCCAAGATCGCCAAGAATCCCCGCCCAATCCGACACCATCATCCCAATCCCCAATCGCTAATCAGAAGTTCCTAATCGCTAACCAAAAGCCCCTAATCGCTAATCGCCAGCCACGAATCGCTCCTTACCATAAATCCCCCGATCGCCCAATGCAAGTGTTCCGCGGTCCGGCCCGCATTTTCGAGGAACCTCTCGCGAAGCTTGTTCCGGTGTGCCAACTGGCTGTCACCCCCGGAGATTATGTTGACACGGATCGGCGATTGGCCGGCTCGGTCGCAAAGAGTGGTCGGCCGGTTCGATCACCAGGCGTGACGCACCCCCGGGAGACGCGACATGTGGGCGGGCAAAGCCGGCGATCTGTATCGACGACGACCATGCCAACCGCCGGTATTTCGGCGCGGCGTGGTGGCGTTTTACCTGGGCGAACAGCGGCAAGCTCGTCGCATTACCCGGCGACTCTTCGCCCGCGAACTTCTCGCATGGGAGTATGCCGGACTCGGCGGCGCGTTGGACGACGCGCAGGTCGACGTCGGTACGCTCGGCGGCCATCTGTATCTCGATGTGTTCGATCCAGCCGAGTGTCGCTATCGGGCGATTCGTCTGGTCCGCTGCACCGGGGCCGGACCGGTGATCGTCAACGACGGGTTCTGTGTCCATCGACCGAGTCTGCGACGACAAGGGCTGGGGGTTGCCGTGCTCCGACGGCAGTTGGCCTGCGCCGCGAGCCTGGGGATCACGCGCATCGAAACGATTGCCGGACGTAGCGCCACCGAAAACGGATACTACACATGGCCCCGATTGGGATTCGACGGCTGTCTGCCCGCCGCCGTTCGGGAAGCGTTGCCCCCGCGTCTGCAAAGCACGCGTTGCCTGCTCGACCTGATGGCCGGCGAAGAAGGCCGCCAGTGGTGGCGTCGGCACGGCATCACGGTCCGCGTGGTATTCGACATGGCCCCGCGTGGGCGTTCGTGGAAGGCGTTTCGGCGATATTTGAACGGGGTAGGTTGATCGGCGGCGGGCTTGCCGATTTCGCGCCGCCCGGCCAAGCGTCGCCCCAGACATCCTTCAGATCAGCAAACGAGCCCCTCTGCAGATGGGTTTCATCTACTGCCAGGGTGCGTTTACATTTGCCTCTATTTCATGTGACATGATATTGACATTGTAAAATAGTAGCCCATAATTGACAAGGAAGACGTCAGGATTCGCGGTTCACATTTGTCGGGGCACGACAATGGCAGAAAATGAGTATCTGGATTCCACGAAAGCCCGGCGTTGGCAGGCGGTTACCGGCGCTATCGCCAGGAGTGGTTGTCACTGCTGGAAAGAGCAAGAGCCAACGGCTGCAGGTGGGTCAACCTGATTGACTTGCCCGTGGAAGCGGCTTAGGAATTAGGGAGACCGGCCATGCTTCAATTTGATCCGATCGATCCGAAGGTGTTGGGACAGCGCCTTACCGAAGCACGGAAAGCGAGGAACATCACGCAGGAAGAGGCGGCCGGGCACCTGCACTGTAGCCGTCCGACGCTCATCGCAATCGAAAAGGGCACGCGCCCGGCGAAGGCCGATGAAATCGTCGCGCTGGCGTCTTTCTATGGTCGGCAGGTCCACGAACTGGTTCGGCCGGGAACGCCGATTTCCGATCTCCAACCTCACCTACGGGCGGTCGTCAGCCAGGGGCGGGCGGACGACCCCGAACTCCTTTCGGCGATTGCCGGCTTGCAGAAGTTTGCGGCCGACTATCATCGGCTGGAAGAGATCCTTGGCGTGCCGCTCCAGCTCAACTACCCTGCGGAAGTTCGCTTGGGAAGCCATGTGAGCGTCGTAGCGCTGGCCGAGGACGTTGCCACGCAGGAGCGCCAGCGACTGGGTTTGGGCGATCAGCCGATTGAAGAGCTTCGCGATCTGTTGGAGATGGAGGTCGGACTGCGGATCGTCTACGAGAGCCTGCCGTCGAAGATTGCCGGGATGTTCGCCTTCTCCAGCGAGTTCGGCGGAGTGATCGCCGTGAACATGAAACACCCGGCCCAGCGCCGCCGGGCGACCATGCTCCACGAATACGGCCACTTGATCACGGACCGCTACAAACCGGGAGTCGACTATATCAACTACCCGGGTAGCCGCAAACCCCCAAACGAACGATTTGCCGAATCGTTCTCCATGGCGTTTCTCATGCCCGCCACTTCCGTCCGTCGCCGTTTCAATCACATTGTCAACAGCAGTGGCGATTTCCAGATCGCCGATCTTTGCCGGCTCAAGCACTGCTACTTCGTATCACTCGAAGCAATGACGCTTCGACTGGAGAGGCTCAACCTCATACCCAAGGGAGTTCTGCAGCATCTCAAGGAGTCGCGATTTGAAGTCCGAAAGGCCGAAGAGATGCTGGGACTTCGAGAAGACCGAGGCGCCGGCGGGCGTTTCTCGCAACGATACGTTTCTCTTGCCGTCGATGCTTATGAGCGGGGTGAACTCAGCGAAGGGCAACTGGCCTCCTTCTTGCGGTGCGACCGAGTGACGGCAAGAGAGATTCGTCAACAGTATCTGACCACGACGGATCTTTCGGACGAAGGTGAAGTGCTGCAAGTGCAACTCGAGTCGCAACACTCGTTGCTGACGGATCGAAAATGATCGGGGAGTGGAGATGTCCGCGCGGATTGTCGACGCCTGCTGCCTGATCAATCTGTATGCCTCGGGCAAGCCCATGGAGATCGTTGGTGCGCTGGGCACCGAGTTCTTCGTCCCCGAGCGGGTGCGCAGCGAAGCCCTCACTATCCACAAACCCGACGAAGAAGACGCCGCGGGGTTCGTCGCCGAACCGATCGACCTGACCGAAGCGTTGCAAGCCGGTGCGATCCGGCAGTGCCGAGTCGACGGCCCAAAGGAAAACGAGGCATTCGTGCGATATGCCAGGGAACTGGACGACGGCGAGGCGGCATGCCTGGCCATCGCCAAGCGGAGAGGTTGGACGGTCGCCACGGATGACAGGAAGGCGATCCGGGTGGCGACGGCGCAGCGGATCGCCGTGGTCACGACGCCCGAACTCGTTCACAAATGGGTCGAGACCGCCAAACCCGAGGAGAGCAAAGTCTGCGAAGTGCTCCGCAATATCGAGTCGTTTGCACGTTTCCGACCCGGGAAATCGGCCAAGTTGTATCCGTGGTGGACGAGGGTTGTCGGCCGGTAGGTGGCCGGGCGTTCGACGAAGCCGGTTCCTACCCCTTCTTTCGGAACGCGGACCGGTAGACGGGTTGGCCGGTCAGGCGCATTCTTCGCTCGAAGTGGGTGCGGAAGTCCATGTCGTCTTCGGGGGGTGTTTCCTCGACTCCGATCGGTCCCTCGAGTTGGCGATACTCGGCGAGCAGTTCCAGCGACTCGTCGAAATACTCCCGTACGTCGGTCCAAAAATGGAGCAACCCGCCCTCTTTTAGCGTTCGCTGGATGTCCCGTAGGAGCGGCGCCCGCATCACGCGTCGCTTGCGGTGCCGCTTCTTCCACCAAGGGTCGGGGAAATAGACGTGGACGGCCTGGAGGCTGGCGTCGGTGAAGACCTCGGCGAAGACGCGCAGCGCGTCGCCGGCGACCACCCGGGCGTTGTCGAGCTGCCGCTTGGCCAAACCGGCGGCGGCGAAGCGGGCGTACTTCCGCGCGACCTCGATGCCCAGGAAAAGGGTATCCGGCCGGGCGGCCGCGGCGGTGCGCAGGAAGAGCCCCTTGCCGGATCCGACTTCCACCTCCAGCGGCGCGTCGCGACCGAACACGACCGTCGAGCTCCATGGGGCGGGTAGTTGGTCGATCGTCTTCAGATGGCCCGACAGATCGAGCGACGGATCGTTGTTTCGCAGTGCGCGCCGACCCATGGTTGTCCTTTAGAACGTGTTCTCAGTCGTCGCCGCGAAAAACATGGTCCCCTGGCCGAGAAACCAAACACCGAGCACCAGCAGGGCGGGCAGATCGACGATCGTGACGAAGATGACCAGGAAGACCAGGGTACGGACGCGAGCCGGCGGCTTTGGCTCAGGCGGAGTCGAATATCTCGTCCGGCAGCGCGATTCCCCGGAGCACGCCCTCGCAGACGAGCTCCTGGTCGACGAAGCACTGAAAATCGCACGTCAGCATCGTGCCGCGGCGAACCTTCAGCAGGCGACAGACGACCACGAAGCGGTCGCCCGGCCGGACCATGCCGCGAAAACGCACTTCGTCCAACCCGCCGAATCCCAGAACCTTGGCGCCGACCAGATCGAATTTCTGGCTGTAGAAGCTGGCCATTTGGGCCGCCGCTTCGCACATGATCACGCCGGGCATCAGCGGTAGGCCGGGAAAGTGCCCGCGAGCCCAAAACTCGTCCGGAGTCAGATCCTTGTAACCGACGCAGATATGCCGCTGGTGGTCCGCGTGACAAATCGCCGTGAGATGTTCCATCTCGTGGCGCTGGCGGTTGTACTGGCGAATCTCTTCGATGCCGGCGACCACGTTGTTCAGGTCGTACTCGGAGAAATCGAGAATCAACGGTTTCTTGACCACGCCAGAACTCCTTAGGTCTTCACGAGGCGTCGTTTGGCGCGGCGGCCCTTGGCATTGGCCGGACGCTTGCCGTGGTTGGCTTTCTTAATCTTACGGCCAGGCTTTGCCATGGTTCGAAACTCCTGCATAAGATGCGTAAGGGTAGACTGATACGGCCATTGGAGGTCGCTGAGAACCCCTCAGTTTACCTTCCAGGCTCGCGTATGGGAAGGCACGTTCGCTCCGCCCCGCTCTCCTGCACCGGAACTCGCTAGACCACAAGGAGTTGCGCGTAATCGTCGGCCAGCGTTCGTCGAACCCGCCCCGATGGTACGATGGGCCTCCGAGCCCGTCGATTCGGGGTTGTCGACGGCCCGGCAGCGTCTTCGTACACGATTACCGGACGTCGGACGGCTGCCCAGATACGCCGAAAGGCCGGTCTCCCGGGGCTAAGCGGGCTGTTGATTGAGTACCCCGAAGCGTCCGCGAGGCCGCCTTTTCTGTCCTCGCTGACGCTTCGGGTTACTACTCACGCCACGATTCTGCGTGAGTCCGATCCGGCGATTCCTAATGAGCCTCGTACGGGCG
>JABMRP010001315.1 GCA_013202535.1 Planctomycetota bacterium | reverse complement strand
GTCCCCGAGCAGGCCAATCGGGTCCTTTGGTACCATCGCAATGAACGGTCCATCTGGCCGGCCAACCTGAAACACCAGGGCATGGAGACCTTTATTGCTCAATCGACCGACCCGCTGCTGGGGCGCACGTTCGGCGGTTGTCTCCAAGGCGACGGGCTGGTCACCGAAAACGCCACGACGTTGCGATCACAGACGCCGGGAAAGCATTTCACCATCTCGATTCATCCGCTGACAGCGCGGACGGAAACGGCCGGGAAGTGGATCGAGTTGCTCGACCAGCAGATTGCCGCCAGCGATGCGGTTCCGCCGCGCGAGTCGCTGGCCGCTCATCGCCGTTGGTGGAACGACTTCTGGAATCGCAGTTGGATTCGACTGAGAGGGTCTTCCAACGAGGCCGTTTCGCGCGGCTACACCTTGCAGCGGTGGATCACCGCCTGCGCCGGGCGGGGCCACTCGCCGATCAAGTTCAACGGCACGATCTTCAACGTCGACGGGGCCGGTTACGATGCCGATTATCGTGCCTGGGGTGGACCCTACTGGTGGCAGAATACGCGGCTGCCCTACTGGCCCATGCTGGCGGCCGGCGATTTCGACATGATGGGCCCCATGTTTCGCATGTATCAGGAAACGCTGCCGCTGGCCGTCGAGCGCACCCGGGTCTGGTTCGACCACGGCGGAGCCTTCCTGCCCGAGACGATGTATTTCTGGGGCATGTTTACCAATGGCAACTACGGCTGGCAGCGCAACGGGTTGCATGTATCCGAATTGACCAACCGCTATATCCGCCGCGAGTATACGTCCTCGCCCGAGTTGCTGGCGATGATGCTCGACTACCATGCGTACACGGCCGACGAGAAGTTTCTGCAAGAGAACCTGCTGCCGATGGCCGATGCCCTGCTGCAATTCTGGGACGAGCACTACCAGCGGGACGACAACGGCAAGCTGCATCTGGAGCCGGCCCAGGCGTTGGAGACCCTGCAAAACTGCGTCAACCCGGCCACCGACGTCGCCGGTTTGCATTGGGTGCTGGGTAAGTTGCTGAAGCTACCGGACGACAAGCTCGACGCCGAGCGTCGCCGGCGCTGGACCCGGCTGGCCGGCGAGATTCCGCCGCTGGCGTTGGGTGATCGCGAGGGTAAGAAGTACGTGCTGGGGGCCGGGAAGATTATCGGCGGGCGTGGCAACTCGGAGAATCCCGCAATGTACACGGTGTTTCCGTTTCGCATCTACGGTGTGGGAAAACCGGACCTGGACGTGGGACGACTCACCTACGCGCTGCGTCACGTCAAAGGCAACAACGGCTGGCGGCAGGACGACACACAGGCGGCCTTTCTCGGATTAGCCGACGAGGCGGCCCGATACGTCATCGGCCGCGCCGCCACGAAGCACGGCGGCAGCCGATTTCCCGCGTTTTGGGGCCCCAACATGGACTGGATCCCCGACCAGGATCACGGCGGCAACCTGATGATGGCCCTGCAAACCATGCTGCTGCAAACCGAGGATGACACGATCCGGTTGTTTCCCGCCTGGCCCAAGGACTGGGACGTCGAGTTCAAACTGCACGCCCCACGGCGGACGACCGTCGAGGGCGTTTATCGGGACGGGAAGTTGCAGAGGCTCGTTGTTGAACCCCCGAGCCGGGCCGCCGACGTGGTGGTGCTCGATCCGCAGTAAGAAGGACGCGATTTACCAGAAAACAAGGAATCTCGATGACCCAACCACGTAGCATTCTGCGTCGCATCGGGCCGGCGTTTATCGTCGGCGCGTGCATTATCGGCCCGGGCAGCGTCACTATCATGAGCACCACGGGCGCCCACTACGGCTACTCGATGCTCTGGTTGTCGTTGGCCTCCGGTGTGTTGATGGCCGGGTTTCTGGCCGTGTTTATGCGGTTTGGGATCTACTCCGACGAAACGTTTCTGGGGCTGACCGCCAGGAAGCTGGGCCGCTGGTTTGCCGTGCTCTGCGGCATCTCGCTCTTCTCGGTCGACGCCACCTTCCAGTTCGGCAACGCGCTGGGCGTGAAGGCGGGTATGAACGCCCTATTCCCCGACGTCTGGCCGTATACCTGGCCCATCGCGTTTACCGCGGCGGCGATCGTGTTTCTCTTTAGTTTCAAGAGCATTTACGGCATCATCGAGAAGATGATGACCTTCTTCCTCGTCTTCATGGCCGCGGCCTTCTTCATCACGCTCGTTTGGGCGAAGCCCGATATGGCGGCGGTGGCCCAGGGTGCGTTGGTTCCGTCGATCCCCGACGGTGCCGATTGGGTCGTGCTCGGCGGGCTGGTCGCCACGACGTTTGTCATTGTCGCCGCTTTTCTGCAACCCTATCTGGTCAAGGCCAAGGGATGGACCGAAAAGGACCTGGGCAACGGCCTGATCGATACCCTGTTGGCCTCGCTCGTGCTCACGCTGATCGGTGCGATGATTATGATGACCGCCGCCGCCGTGTTGCATGGCCGCGACGTGAGCGGAACGATCAACTTCCCGGTGATGATTAGTCAACTTGAGAAGGCCTTTGGCGACTACGCCCGGGTGATCTTCAGCATTGGGTTCTTCTCGGCCGCTTTTTCCAGCTTCATCACCAATTCGCTCATCGGCGGCGTGTTGCTCAACGACGGCCTGGGGCTGGGCGGTAAGCTCGAATCGCTTTCCACCAAGATCTGTGCCACGCTGGTTCTGCTGACGGGCATGTCGACCGCCCTGTACATCATCCATATCGAGGCCACCTCGGGCGTCAACCTCACGGTCAAGGCGATCCGCATCGGCCAGGCCGCCACCATGCTCGCCGTGCCACTGGGTGTCATCGCCATGGTCGTTGTTCTCTTCGACTCCAAAGCAGTCAAAGGTCGAGGCTTGCCCATGTGGGCCAAGGGATTCGTGCTCTTCGGCGCCGCCCTGTTGCTGGGAATCGCCGCGCTGATGTACGTGAAGATCCAACCCGAGCTGACCAGTCTGCTGGGCCTTTCCGATCAACCGGCCGAGAGCACAAGCGAAGCGGAAGCTCCAGCCGCCCATGGCACCCCAGCGGGTCGTGATCCCCAGGAAGCCCCCGGCCCAGTTGCCGAATCCCCAAAATACTCGGCCGAGCAACTCGCCGCGGCCGAAACGCTGGCCACCGAACTCAAAGCCAAGATCACCAAGGACGCCGACGGTAACATCACGGCCATCGACATGGCGGCCGGCCGGAGTTGGGCTAACGACGATCAGATGCGCACCATTCTCGTCTTCGAGCAGCTTACGGCACTCACGCTCGAAGGTCCTGATATTACCGATGCCCTGGCGCCGCGAATCGCCGAACTGACCGGCCTGACCTCGCTGGCCATGCGCAATACGCAAATCGGCGACCAGGGAATCGCACAACTGACCGGGCTCAAAGCGCTGCGGGTGATCGACCTCCGCGCCGCGCCCCGAGTGTCCGACGCCGCCATGCAATCGCTGGTTGCGCTGCCCGAGTTGCGGGCCGTCCGGCTGATCGGCGGAAACGTCACCGACGCCGGCGTGGAGACACTGCTGGCCTTGCCCCGGCTGACCGAACTCGACGTACGCAACTGCCGCGGCGTGACCGGCAAAGGCATCGGGCTACTGGCGGCGAAGAAATCGTTGCGGGTGCTGAAACTCGGCGGTTCGGCAATCGACGACGACTCGCTGGCGCTGGT
>JABMRP010001314.1 GCA_013202535.1 Planctomycetota bacterium | reverse complement strand
GAGAACAACCTGCTCTGCCTCAACACCGACAACACGTACGTCGGGTCGGGCGGCTTCGGTTTTACCCGCGAGTTGCCGCAAGACGACTTCGACGCCGGGCACGTGCGGACGATGGACATGTGGGGATTCTGCGAGAGCCAGGAGACCACGCAGATTTCGCCCGCCATGTTCGAGAAGTTCATCTTCCCCTACCAGGTGCCGATCATGGAGAGGTTCGGTCTGAACTGCTACGGCTGCTGCGAGCCGTTACACGCGCGCTGGCACGTGGTGAAGCGGTTCCCCCGTTTGCGCCGGGTTTCCGTTTCGCCCTGGGCCGACGTGGAGAAAATGGCCGAGTATCTGGGCGGCGACTACATCTTCTCGTACAAGCCGGCGCCGGCCGACCTGGCCCTGCCGACGATCGACGAAGACCGCATCCGCCGCGAGTTGCGCCGCACGCTGGAGATGACCAAGGGCTGCCGCATGGAACTGATCATGAAAGACAACCACACCATCGGCAAGAACCCCGAGAACGTGACCCGCTGGTGTCAGATTGCGCAAGAAGAAGCGGCGCGGATCTGACGGGGCTCCTCTCTCTGCGGGGAGAGTGCTGGGGCGAGGGCATTGCCTAACGCGTAAAATGCCACCCTGACCCGACTCTTGTATCCTTCGGTCAGGATGCTTTTCGCGCCACGATCCAGAGACTGTCGCTGGTGGGCAGGCGATCGAGCAGGTTGAACTTTGCCACGCACAGGTCCGCGCGGGTGACGATCTGACGGAGCGTCTTGGCGGTGAAATAGTTCACGTGGTCGGGCAAGCGAAAACCTGGCCACTCGGAACCCTGCAAGTACCGGTTCCAGCAGCCAAAGTTGGGGACCTTGATGATCACCGCTCCCGCGGGACGTAGCACGCGTCCCATGGCGCGGAGTACTTCCAGAGGGTTGATCTCGTGTTCCAGGTAAGATATCATCAGCACGCCGTCGAACTGGTCGGACTCGATGCTGTGTAGACCGGCGAGAGCATCCACCTGGTAGACACGTCCGCCGCGCTCCGTGGCATAGGCGTTGGCGATTTCCGCGGCCCCTTTATCGATCTCAATGCCGTAAGGAATAAACGCGTCGTCCAACTGACGTAGCGAGTGTCCGGAGCCGCAACCAATATCCAGGACTTTGCCCTGGCCGACGAAGCGGCGGAGCAGATTTTTTCCCTTGGGATGAGGCAGCCACCGCAACCGAGCTAGCTTGAGTTTCTGGCGGATCCAACCGGTGAAGCGACGCCGCGCGGCCCGCTTCCTCTTCTCGTGTTCCGAGGTCTTGGTCCAGGCGTAGTTCTCTTCCAGCTCCTCGTAGGCCAACACATTTTCCAGGTAGAGTAACCGGCAACTCGCACAGTTCTTCAGATGCCAATCGGCCTGGCTGAAAGGCGATTGGAGTTGATCGGAATTGTCGCGGCCACAGTTGGGGCAGCATCGAAAGAGTTCGCTCATTTGTATCCGGTCTTCCGTGTCGAGTCCGGCCTCGTTGATCGCAAAATCACGTCGCGGCCGAGTGCTGCAACGGCGCTTGGGCTTCGAGGGTGGCAAGCCAGACACCCGAAGCGTGAACAAACGGACCACGATAAATCCCCTTGTGGCGCAATGCGACCAAAACGAGGATCATCAAGGGTTTTGGCTGGTAAGACAGTGAGGCTTTAGAGATCCTGCTGATTGTAGCAACGCGCACTCCAAGTGTCATCAAACCACCGGGAAATGACACTCCCTCCCTCCCTCATTCCAGGACACAAAGAAGAAACAGAAGAGAACGAACAAAAGGACAAGGACGGGCAAAACGTGACCCGCGGGTGTCAAATCAGCAATCAGGAAGAAGCGGCACGTATCTGGCGTGCCCATGACCCCTTCTGGCGAGGGATGTCGACCCCGAGATGAACTCCCCCGAACTAGCCTCTACCCCAGAAGTATGGCATCTCGCCGCCGGGGCTGGCGTCGGGGCCTGTCGTTGGTTACCATTTACTCTTTGTCATCAAGCCGAACTCAGTATTCTCGGAGGGCTCCATGTCCGACAGTGCAGATTTTCAGAAGGAACTCTACGAAGCGATTCTCACCGGTAACCGAAATAAGGCGGAAGAGGTGACCCGGGCCGCCGTCGACGCCGGCGCCGATGCGGTGGAACTGGTGAAAAAGGGCGTCATCCCGTCGATGGAAGAAGTCGGCAAGCGGTTCGAGTGCAACGAATACTTCGTGCCCGAGTTGCTGATTGCCCAACGGGCGATGAAAGCGGCCGTGGCCATCTTGTCGCCGCACCTGTCCGGCGCGGAAAAGGTGGGCCGCGTGGTCATCGGCACGGTGCAGGGCGATCTGCACGATATCGGCAAGAATCTGGTGGGCGCCATGCTGG
>JABMRP010001313.1 GCA_013202535.1 Planctomycetota bacterium | reverse complement strand
GACACACGATCTGTTGCGTCATCCTGGGGCTATTGGCTTTGCCGGTTGCTACCGCGGCGCCACCAAAGCTGGACGAGACGCCTGCCGGCGATGAGGAGTGGGGATACCGTCCAGTGGCCGGTGCGGTGTTGGAAGCTACTCCACCGAGCTTCTGCTGGCGGCCTCAACAAGGGATCGTCTCTTGGGAGGTCCAGTGTGGGCGCGGTGAAGACTTCCGCGACGTCGCGTACCACACCGCCAGCGTCGAGATGAACGTCCATTGCCCACCCGAGACGCTACGACCGGGAAAGTACGCTTGGCGCTACCGCGGCCAGGACGCCGAAGGCAACCTGACCAACTGGAGCCAAACGCGGGTCTTCACTATTGCCAAGGACGCCGTCGCCACGCCGCTGGCGCCGCGCGAGGAACTGCTGGCGCGGATCCCCACGAGCCACCCCCGGCTGTTCGTTCGTCCCGAGGATCTTCCCCGGTTGCGAGAGCTTGCCCAAGGATCGATGCGAGACCGCTTCGACGCCCTGGTCGCCCGTTGCGACCGGCTCGTGGCCAATCCCCCGCCGACGGCCGAACCGAAGAAGTACCCCTCCGACATGGTCTCGAGAAGCCCGGAGTGGAAGAAGCTCTGGTGGGGTAACCGCACATACACCATCGCCGCCCTCGACGGCGCCGCCACACTCGCTTTCACCCGTCGACTGGGCGGCAAGGAAGAGTACGGGCACCTTGCCCGGCGGATCCTCATGGACTGTGCCGCGTGGGATCCCAAGGGCGCCACCGGCTATCGCTACAACGACGAGGCGGGCATGCCCTATGCCTATTACTTTGCCCGCGCGTACACGTTTGTTTACGACCTGCTGAGCGAGGAGCAGCGGGAAACATGCCGCCGGATGATGAAGATCCGCGGCGAGGAGATGTATCGGCATTTGTATCCGCGCCATCTCTGGCGGCCCTATTCGAGCCACAGCAATCGGGCGTGGCATTTTCTCGGCGAGGTGGGGATCGCGTTTTCCGGCGAGATCGAGGGGGCCGACGACTGGGTCTGGTTTGCGATGAACGTCTTCCAAAACGTCTATCCCGTCTGGTCCGACGACGATGGCGGTTGGCACGAAGGCGTTAGCTACTGGTCCAGCTACGTGGGCCGATTCACCTGGTGGGCCGACGTGATGCGTGCTGCCGTGGGTGTCGACGCCTACGAGAAGCCCTACTTCGCCAAAGTGGGCTACTACCCGATGTATCTCATGCCGCCGGGCAAGGTGGGCGGCGGGTTCGGCGACGGAGCCACGCGGCGCCACGCCCGGCAACTCGTACCCCTGATGAGCCAATTGGCCGCTCAGGCCGGCAACCCACACTGGCAGTGGTACGTCGATCAGATGGGCGGCCCTTCGCGGACGAGCGGTTACGTGGGATTTCTACGCGGCGCGCTGCCTAAGGTCGAGCCCCAATCGCCCGACGATTTGCCCACCTCGCGGCTCTTCCGCGGCATCGGACAGGCGTATCTCAACACGACGCTTTCCGGCGCCGACAACGATGTTCAGGTCGTCTTCAAATCGAGCCCCATGGGAACCCGATCCCACGGAAACGCGGCCAACAATTCGTTCGTCCTCTGGGCTTACGGCCAGCGGCTGCTGATTCGCTCGGGCCATTACTACATGTACGGCGGCCCGCACCATCGCGACTGGGTTTGGAGCACGCGATCGGTGAACAACATCACCGTCGACGGCCAGGGCCAGATCAAACGCTCCGCCGCGGCCAAGGGAGAAATCCTCGCCTTTCGGACCACGCCGTCGATCGACGTGGTCGTCGGCGAGGCGGGCGGAGCCTACCGTGTGCGCGAGGAAGGGAAGGATCGGCAACTACTGGACCGGTATACCCGAACGATTGTGTTGGTGAAGCCGGAACTGGTGATCGTCTTCGATCGCGTGAAAGCTCGACGGCCCTCGACGCTCCAGTACTGGCTCCACGCCGTCAACGAATTCGACGTCACCGATCAGCGGACCATCAAAACTCGCGCCGGCGACGTTGTCTGCTCGATCGATATCCTCGCGCCACAAGGCTTGAAGATTTCGCAAACCAACCAATACGACCCCAATCCCTGGCCGCAAATCAAGACTCGCGAATGGCACCTGACGGCCGCCACGCCGTCGAAGGTCGAGGCCTGCGAGTTCGTCGCTCTCTACCGCCCCAGCCGCGTCGCAAAACCGGTGCCGCGCGAGGCGGATCTCAAGGCGGTCGACGGAGGCTACGTGCTTCGGGCCAAGTTGTCCGACGGCAAGGTACTGGCACTGCTGCCCACCGACGACTCCGCCGTGCTGGAGGCCGACGGCTTGAAAACGACCGGCCGGATCGCGGTGCGGCGATTTGGTTCCGACGGGTCGATCGTGCAAACGGTGGAGGTTCCGTAATACGTCGTCGTTTAGCCCCGGCACTTGTGCCGGGAGTTTCCGACGGGTGCCTTCCAGCCACCAGACTAGACACGGAGCCCGTTTTCGGCGAACATGGTACCCTTTGGCAAACGGTTTCATTTACCCCCCGCCGACATGGCGGCAGAGCGAGCGGACAATGGCCCAGGACGATTTCGATCTTGCCAGTCTGGCAACGTATTTGCATCTGACGCCGCAAAAGGTGGCCAAACTGGCCGATCGCGGCAAGCTGCCGGGCCGGAAAGTGGCCGGACAGTGGCGGTTTTCCCAGGCGGAGATCCACCACTGGCTCGAACATCGCATCGGCATTTCCGACGAAGAGGAACTGGTCCATGTCGAGGGCGTGCTGCGGCGTTCGGCCGGATGTGACGAGCCCGAAGAGGTTTGCATCGCCGAAAGACTTCCCGTCGAGGGCGTGGCCGTTCCCCTGGCGGCGCGGACCCGCAATTCGGTGATCACCTCGATGATCGATCTGGCCGCCGGCACGGGTTGGCTTTGGGATCCGCCGAAAATGGCCGAGGCCGTGCGCTCGCGTGAAGCGATGTACCCGACGGCCCTGGAAAACGGCGTCGCCTTGCTCCACGCCCGCCGCCCGATGGCGAGCATCCTGGAGCAGGGGTTTGTGGTCTTGGGCATCACGCCGACCGGGATTCCCTTCGGCGGAAGCCGCGGCGTCCTGACCGACGTCTTTTTCTTGCTCTGTTCGGAAGACGAGCGAGAACATCTGCGAACGCTTGCCCGGCTGAGTCGGTTGATCGGTGCCGACGACTTTCTCGACCGTTTGCGCTGCGCCGAGGCGGCAACGGAGGCCCACGGACTCATCGCGACCGCCGAAGAGGAACTTTTCGGTTGATTTTTCGTTTTCCAAGGAAGGGCGAGGTGGCGAAACCCTCCGTGTTACTGATCGGCGACGCAAACCGGCGCGAGTTCCGCGCCGCGCTGTCGTCGCTTCGTCGCGGCGGGTTGCCAATCGTCGTGCCGGACGTCGAGGCGGCCGCCGCGAAGCTCGGCCAGGGACTCGCACCGGAGTTGGTCGTGTTGGCCCAGGCCTTTCCCGGTCAGTTCTCGCAAGCAGAGGTGGACCGGCTTCGTCGTTTGGCTCCGCTGGCGCGGATCTTGGGGCTGCTGGGGAGTTGGTGTGAGGGCGAACCGCGAACCGGTCGCGTCTGGCCCGGCGTGGCGAGGATCTATTGGCACCAGTGGCTGCCACGAGCCGACGAGGAATTGGCCCGGATGCATCAGGGGATCAGGACCACCTGGGGGCTTCCCGACACGGCCACCGACGAGGAACGCCTGCTGTTGGATGCGGATACGGCGACGAGCCGGCACGAGAACACCCGGCGGCGAGGGCTCCTGGCGATCTTCACGTATCGGTTCGAGATGAGCGATTGGCTGTCGGCCGCGTGCCGCACCCGAGGTTACTCGACCACGTGGCTTCGGCCCGCTCAGCCGAGGTCCGGATGCGCCGCCCGGGCCGCGATCTTCGACGGCAACGAAGCGAGCGAAACAGAAGTCGAGGAGCTTCGCCAACTGCAACGCGATTTCGGACCGGTTCCGATCATCGCGCTGCTCGATTTCCCCCGTACCTCGGCCTGCCGGAAGATGCTCGCCGCCGGCGCCACGGCCGTGCTCTCCAAACCGTT
>JABMRP010001312.1 GCA_013202535.1 Planctomycetota bacterium | reverse complement strand
GATGAAGATGGAATTGACCGCCGCGCTGCTCCACTCTCCCGACGTTTTGTTCCTCGACGAGCCGACCATCGGGCTGGACGTGGTGGCCCAGCACAACATTCAGACGTTTCTACGCGAGTACCAACAGCGGCAAAACGTCACCATTTTGCTGACCAGCCACTACATGAAAGACGTGGCCGCGTTGTGCCGCCGGGTGGTGGTCATCATGTTGGGGCGGATCGTGTACGACGGTTCGCTTTCGGGCATCATCGATCGATTCGGCGGCGACAAGGTGATCTCGCTGCAATTCGCCGACGGTCGCATGCCGGACGACCTGTCGCGTTTCGGCGAGGTGCTCTCGGTCGAACGTCCCCGCGCCCGGTTGCGCGTGAGTCGAGCCGACGTGCCGGAGATGCTCTCCCGGGTTCTTGCCGGGTACGACGTCGAGGACGTCAGCGTCGAGGATCCGCCGCTGGAAGACGTCATTGCCGAGATGTTTACCCAAGGCGACGAACCGGTCGAGCCCGACCTCTCCCAGGTACCCGAACTGCTGGACGAACAATGATCCCATGATCGCCGCCCGCGTGACAACCTGGTGGACCATCCTGCGCATCTGCTTGGAAGAGCGGTTGGTGTATCGGGGCGACTACGCGCTGGGCACGCTGATGCGTTTTATGCCGATCGTCACGCAGATCTTTCTGTGGACGGCCGTCTTCGCCGCCATCGAGACCACGGGCGAGGAGCCCAAGACGATTGCCAAGTACACGCTGCCCAATTTCATCGCCTACTACCTCTTGACCATGATCAGCCGGGCGTTTTCCAGTATGCCCGGGCTGGCCTCGGGGATCGCCCGGGATATTCGCGACGGAACGGTGAAGAAATATCTGATTCAGCCGATCGACATGCTCGGCTTCCTGATGCTCGGGCGGATGGCGCACAAGGCGGTCTACTATCTCGTGGCCATCGGACCGTTTGCCTTGGTGTTTGTTCTCTGCCGCGGCTACTTCGAGAGCGGTTGGCCCGACACGACGACGATGATCGCCTACGTGTTGTCGCTACTGATGGCCTTTCTGCTGGGATTCTTTCTCGAGGCGACGATCGGGATGATCGGGTTCTGGTTCCTCGAGGTCAGTTCGCTGTTGTTCGTCTACATGCTGTTCAATTTCTTTTTCTCCGGGCACATGTTTCCCATCGACATGCTGCCCGGCATCTGGCGCGATCTGGTCGAGCTGCTCCCGCTGCACTACCTGGCCTACTTTCCCGCGGCCGTGTTCTTGGGCAAGATCACGGGACCGGATCTGGTGTACGGCCTCTGGGTGCAGTTGGGTTGGGTGGTATTCTTCATGGTGGCCGCCCGGGTGGCGTTCCACTTCGGCGTGCGGCGCTATAGCGGATTCGGAGGGTGACCGCGATGAGCCAACATCCTTCCTACTTGCGCGTGTTTTGCACGTTCGCCCGAAACAGCCTCGTGCGCGACATGACCTTCCGCGGCAATTTTCTCATCGAGATCGTCTCGTCGATGTCCTGGGTGTGCATGAACCTGGGGTTTTACATCCTCATCTTCCAGAACACCGACAGCATCGGCCTGGATACCGGGTGGGGGAAATACCAGTTTTTTATCTTTCTCTCCACCACGCTGTTGGTCAACAGTCTGGTGCAGGCGTTTTTCATGCCCAACGCCGCGGAGTTCAGCGAGTTGATCCGCACCGGAACGCTCGACTTCGCGCTCTTGAAACCGATTGACACGCAGTTTCTCGTGTCGCTGCAACGAGTCAACTGGGCGTCGCTGGGCAATTTCGGCTTCGCGCTGGTGCTGATGGGGTACGCGCTTTCGAAGGTGGATTACGTGCCGGGGGTCCTGCAAGTGATCCTCTATCCGTTCTATCTGCTCTGCGGCGTGGCTATTCTCTACAGCCTGATGATCAGCCTCGCGGCGACCAGCGTGTGGCTGGGTCGCAACCAGACGCTCTACAACTTCTGGTTCTACATCACCAACTTCTCCCGCTATCCGATGGAGATCTACAAGGGCCCGATCGGAACGCCGCTGCGCCACGCCTTCACGTTCATCGTGCCCGTGCTGGTCGTGGTCAACGTGCCGGCCCAATTGCTGGTCAAACCGCTCCGTCCGCAGGTCCCGGGCGATTGGCTGTTGCCGGGGTTTACGGTCGTGGCCGCGGCGGTCAGCCTGTTGGCTTCTCGTTGGGTGTTCAACCGTTCGCTCTTGGGGTATCGAAGTGCCAGCAGCTAATACCATGAAACTCGCCTACAGCTCCAACGCCTACATGAACTTCTCCATCGAGGAGACGATCGCGCGGATCGCCGCGCTGGGCTACGGGGGACTCGAACTACTGGCCGACGTGCCGCACGCCTGGCCCGCCGGACTACTGCCCGAGCGCCGGCGGGCGATCCGCGATTGCCTCGCCCGGCATCAACTCCAGATCGCCAACGTCAACGGATTCATGATGAACGCCGTGGCCGATCCACGGCAGCCCTACTGGTATCCCTCGTGGATCGGCCCCGATCCGCACTATCGGGCCATTCGCCGCGAACACACTCGCCGGGCGCTGACGCTGGCCCATGAGTTGGGCTCGCCGTCGATCCAGACCGAGCCGGGCGGACCGCTGGAAGAGGGTCAATCGTGGAAAGACGCCGCCGCCCTTTTTCGCGAAGAGTTCATGCCCTGTGTCGAAGTGGCCGAAGCGTTGGAGGTGCTGCTGCTCGTGGAGCCGGAGCCGGGGTTGATGATCGAGACGTTCGGACAGTACCTCGAATTCGTCGAGCGGATCGATTCGCCCTGGGTCGGATTGAACTTCGATATCGGACACGCCTATTGCGTGGGCGAGGATCCGCAAGAGTGGATCGCACCGATGGCGCCGCACACGCGACATTATCACATCGAGGACATCGCCGCCAGCCGAGTCCACCAGCACATGATCCCCGGCCGTGGGGCGATCGACTTTGAGGCCGTGTTACGCCAGATCGAAGCCACGGGTTACGATGGTTGGGTGACCGTCGAGCTGTACCCCTACATCGACGACCCCGACGCCGCCGGTCGCGAGGCGAAGGAATACTTGGAAGCGGTTTGGAAGAGATAGAGAGGAAAAAGGGGACACCGTGATCGACTTCGAATCTTCCGAAACCCCGCAAGACGGAACGCTCCTGGCTTATGCCCAACTGGTGCGGTTGCCGGCCGTCTTCACGGCCTTGGCCGACGTGGCGATGGGGTTTCTGGTGGTGCAGACGGCATGGGAGGCGAGCGATGGGATCGTCCTGGCGGCGCTTGCCGTTGCGTCGGTCTTGCTGTATGCGGCCGGCATGGTGTTCAACGACGTGTTCGACTATGCGTTCGACGCCGGGCACCGACCCGATCGGCCGTTGGCCTCGGGGCGCATTTCCCGAAGCGCGGCACGCCGGTTCGGCGGCCAACTGCTAATCGCCGGCACGGCCGCCGGTTGGGTAACCGCCGCGTTGGTCGGCAATCTCTGGCCCGGCGTGGTTGCCACGGCGTTGGCCGGATGTGTCATGGGGTACGACGGCCTGCTGAAACAAACACCGCTGGGCCCGCCGGCCATGGGTGCCTGTCGTATGCTCAACGTGTTGTTGGGGATGAGCGTGGTGGGCGTCGATGCGTGGGGAACGGCTCATTGGCTCGTGGCTGGCGGTATCGGCACGTACATCACCGGAGTGACCTGGTTCGCGCGGACCGAAGCCCGGGAAAGCCGCCGCCTGCAACTGGCCCTGGCCATCGCCGTGATGATGGCCGGCATCGGCCTGTTGGCCTGGTTTCCCCGAACGACCGATCATCTGGTCCCCTTGTTGCAGCGGGAGCCCCATCGCTGGAATACGCTGATGATCGTGTTGGGACTGTTGATTGCCTGGCGATGTTCCCGGGCGGTGGTCGAACCGGTCCCGTGGCGGGTGCAAATGGCCGTGCGACAGTGTATCCTGTCGTTGGTGATACTCGACGCGGCCGTCTGTTTTGCCGTGTGGGGCGTGGTTTGGGCCGTTATGATCTTGCTGTTGCTCGTGCCGGTGACCGTACTGGGGCGATGGGTTTATGTGACTTAGTTTAGCCCAGGCAAAGTAGTAGGCACACTCCGTGTGCCGTAACCAGTCAAAGCACTAGGCACACACTGTGTGTCGTAACGG
>JABMRP010001311.1 GCA_013202535.1 Planctomycetota bacterium | reverse complement strand
GCGGACAAGCCGCCCATGGCACCCCGATGGATCGTGTGTTCTGAAAACACCGGAAGAATCAGAAAAGCATGGCTGAGCAAGACCCACATAGCGACGACGACCACGACGGCCACCCACCGTTCTTGGCCCATCATTTTGAATCGCCCGAGCAACAGTTCGCCACGGGCAAGCTGGGAATGTGGCTCTTTCTGCTGACCGAGGTACTCTTCTTCAGCGGGCTGTTTTGCGCGTACGTGGTCTACCGGTCGAATCATCCGGAGATCTTTATCTACGCGAGCCGGTTTCTCGACGTCCGCCTCGGCGCACTCAATACGGCCGTCTTGATCTTCAGCAGCCTGACGATGGCCTGGGCCGTGCGATGCGCCCAGTTGGATCAACGGCGAGGCCTGATCGCCTGCCTGGCCGTCACGCTGGCCTGTGCGGCGGTGTTCTTGGGCGTGAAGGTCGTCGAGTATGAGCATAAGTGGAAAGACGGGCTGCTGCCCGGCGGACACTATTCGCATGAAGCCGAGGCGACCGAAGGAAAACGCGCGGACGAACCGGCGGCGGACCACGCCGGCGAGTCCCCGGACGAAGCCCCGCGAAACGTCCACCTGTTCTTCAGTGTCTATTTCGCCATGACCGGCCTGCACGCGATTCACATTATTGCCGGCATGGGGGTGATTACGTGGATCCTCATCCGGGCCGTCAAGGGGCATTTCGGCCCCGGCTACTTCGGCCCCGTCGATTTTACGGCCCTCTATTGGCATCTCGTCGATCTGATCTGGATTTTTCTGTTTCCCCTGTTGTATTTGATCCATTGAGCACGCACGATGGCCGATAATCCCACCACGACCTTGCCAACCGACCACGCCAAAGCGGATCACCCGGCGATGGGCCACGTGATGCCCGTGCCCGTGCTGCTGGGCGTTTTCGGCGCGCTGCTCGTGTTGACGTTGGCCACCGTGGCCGTCACGTGGATCGACCTGGGCCCGTGGAACCTTTGGGTGGCCATGGCGATTGCCACGGTGAAAGCCTCGCTGGTGGCCCTCTATTTCATGCACTTGCGCTACGATCACCCGTTCAACGCGGTGATCTTCCTCGCCGCGCTGGTGTTTCTGGCGACCTTCCTTTCGCTGACGCTTCTGGATACGCACGAATATCAGCACGAAATCGAGCGTTTCGTCCAGGAACAATCGTAGCGGGGCCCGTTGAAAAGGTGTGGAATCGGGTGCCATGGGCGGCTTGCCCGCCCTTGTCTTCCTGCGATACGCCCTTGTCTTCCTGCGATACGCCCGTACTTCGTGCGATACGACTGTCCCGGAAATGGGGGATTCTGGCGTTCCCAATAGCGCGATGGTAGAATGACTCGGCGTTTCCAACACCAGACCGGAGAGCCTCCGATGTTGAAAGACCGTATCGGCCGTTTTGTTGCACTTGCCACCCTCTGCATCGCAACAATACTGACCACCGCCATCGCCACGGCTGAAGATCCTCCACAACCCAACATCGTGATCATCTTTGCCGACGACCTGGGTTACGGCGACCTGGGATGCTTTGGGCATCCGACCATCCACACGCCGAACCTCGATCGGATGGCCGCCGAGGGACAACGGTGGACGCAGTTCTACGCGGCCGCTTCGGTGTGTACGCCCAGTCGGGCCGGACTGATCACCGGCCGCCTGCCGATTCGCACGGGCATGTGCAGCGACTCGCGGCGGGTGTTGTTTCCCAATTCGGCCGGGGGACTGCCCGCCGAGGAAGTCACCGTGGCCGAGGTGCTCCGCTCGGCCGGTTACCGGACGGCGTGCGTCGGCAAGTGGCACCTGGGCCATCTGCCGCAATATCTGCCCACCAGCCACGGTTTCGATTCCTACTTGGGCATCCCCTACTCCAACGACATGGACCGCGTGGCCGATGCGCCCGGCGGCCGCGAGTCGTTTTGGAAGCCGAAGGTCGAGTACTTCAACGTGCCTCTGATCCGCGACAAGCAAGTCGTCGAGCAGCCCGCCGACCAGACCACGATCACGCGCCGCTATACCGACGAAACGATCCGCGTCATCCGGGAAAGCAAAGACCGGCCCTTCTTCGTGTATCTTGCCCACAACCTGCCGCACGTGCCGCTGTTCACTTCCGACGAGTTTGTCGGCCACAGCGCTCGGGGGCTGTTCGGCGACGTGGTCGAAGAGATCGACGACGGGGTGGGACGCATTCTCGATACGCTGACCGAGTTGAAGCTCGACCGGAAAACGCTCGTCGTTTTCACCTCGGACAACGGTCCCTGGCTGATTTTCAACGAGCAGGGCGGCTCGGCCGGGTTGTTGCGCGAGGGCAAGGGCTGCACGTTTGAAGGCGGGATGCGGGAGCCGACCATTTTCTATTGGCCCGGCACGATCGGCCCCGGTGTGGTGAAAGATTTGGGCTCGACGCTCGACTTGCTGCCCACTTGTGCTAAACTGGCCGGT
>JABMRP010001310.1 GCA_013202535.1 Planctomycetota bacterium | reverse complement strand
GATCGACGACATCGCCCTGATGCTCAGCGCGGCCATGGCCGCCGAGGGGAAAGTCGGCCTGATGATGAACGTGTCGCGGGAGGGGCTGCCCAAGATCCTTTCCTTGCTGCCGGCGCTGCAAAACCCGACCGTTTCCGATCTGGCCGACGGAAACTGGGTGGCGGTGAACACGATCCTCGACGAATCGGTCGTCCGGCGGATCATCCCCCGGCTCAAGTCGGCCGGCGCCCGCGGCATCGTCGAATACCCGCTGAACAAACTGATCGATTGAACCCCCAGGAGGACGCGACCATGTTACGATCTGCTTCCCTTGCGATGCTTGGATTGTTCGTCGTTGGCGTGACAGCCGTATGCGGTGCCGACCTGCCGCTGGTTTTCGAGGACGATTTCGGCAAAGGGGCCGCCGCCTGGCAGCCGACCGACGCCGCCGCGTGGCGAATCGCCGAGGCCGACGGCAACAAGGTCTACAACCAGTTCCAGAACAGCAAGTACAAGCCGCCCCATCGCAGCCCGTTCAACATCTCGCTGGTCAAGGACGTCAGCGTCGGCGATTTCGTCTTGACGGTCAAAGTGCAGAGCACCAATCGGAACGCCGGTGCGCACCGCGACATGTGTCTGTTCTTCAACTACCAGGACCCGGCCCATTTCTATTACGTACACTTGGGTCACCGGCCCGATCCGAACTCCAGCCAGATCATGATTGTCAACGACAAGCCTCGCGTGATGATCACCAAGAACAAGTCGCCCGGCATCCCCTGGGACGACGACTGGCATCAAGTGAAGATCGTCCGCAAGACGGGCGACGGGACCATCGAGATCTACTTCGACGACATGGACAAGCCCGTGATGCAGGCCGTCGACAAGACGTTCACCTGGGGCCAAGTCGGCCTCGGTTCGTTCGACGACAACGGCAACTGGGACGATTTCCAACTCCGCGGCGTGAAGGCCTCGGGGAAGTAGGGACGCCGTCCGTCAACCGTCACCACGCCCACGGGTTGCACCCCGTGGGTCGGGATAATTTGCAATTTGCAATAACCAATGGTCAATTTGCAATCTTTCCCTGCATACCGGGAGGACGGCGCGTAGCGAACGGGACGATTGCAAATTGACCATTGGTTATTGCAAATTGCAAATTGTGAAAATGACGCACCACCCTTTCCCATGGGCCCTATCATGAGCGCCGAAACACGCCTGGCCGAAAAGCTGTCCGAACTGGGGCTCGACATGCCCCCGGCACCCGAGCCCAAGGGGCTGTACCGGCCGCTGGTGGTCGTGGGCGACATGGCCTACACGTCGGGCCATCTGCCGGTCGACGCCGCCGGCCGTTTGGTAACCGGCCGAGTGGGAGACGACGTCGACATACCGACGGCCACCCACGCGGCTCTGCTGACCGGGTTGAGTATCCTGGCCACGCTGCGAGGGGAGCTAGGCAGTCTGGATCGCATCCGCCGCCTGGTCAAACTACTCGGGGCGGTCAACGGCACGGCGGAGTTCACCGAGCAGCCGGCCGTAATCAACGGCTGTAGCCAACTCCTGGCCGACATCTTCGGCCCCGACGCCGGCATCGCCGCCCGCAGCGCCATCGGCGTCGCCTCGCTGCCGTTGGGCGTACCGGTAGAGATCGAGGCGGTGTTTCAGGTTGAGGTGTAGGGCCTACGCCACACACGGCGAGCCATGCAGCGGACTCTGCCGACGTCCTTGGCTGGCAGTCTCACTGGCGCAGAACCTTCAAGTCGAAGTCCTGAGCGTCGAGACCCAGTTCGGACAGGCGATTTCTTGCGTCACGCTTCGATGGAAACTCCTTGGTCGCGCTGAATCGGAAACCAAGCTTATGGTAGATCACGCACCCTGTAACGTCCCAGCCATCGCGAATCAATGCATTGATCGATTCGGCATATTTCACAAGAAGACGGCCAACGTCACGCAATTCGCGCACCAGGACACGGGCGTCATCGGTGCCCGAGGGGGCAAACGTGCATTCGTGGGATTCGCTGATTTGGATTCGTTTCATCCCGACTGCACCTCCTGTAAGGGGCGGCGGTTTGTACGTTACGTCCGTTCAACGGTTGTTAGCGCAATCCCGTCTTGTGCGTCGTAAAATATATGGGATAGTGCCTGTCCTTTTCCCCTCTCAAGACAGCGAGCGGCCTCGAGCGTCCAGACTATTTCTGCCACGAGTCCATCTTCCTTTTCATGTCATCGTCGGACAGGGTTCGACCGGCGTCTGCATCGTCCAGGCCTCGCTGCACCATCCGGGCGAATGCGAGTTCACGAAGGATCTCGTCGTAGCTGCTGTCATCGGGTTGCCGCCCGATGATACCGATCATGGCCTCTTTTGCCGAAGACATGAAATTCCCCTTGATTCAGTTGGGCCAACGGGAGGTACGGCTGTCATCGCCCGTGCCGTAAGGAAAGAAGTTTGAACTACCGGACATTCTACCAACACAAGCCCGACGGTGGCGGGAAGTCGCGAGTTTCACTCGGCCAAAGTGTTACCGAGAAATCATGTTGGCCGTCCCTCGCTTACGCTTCGGGTTACCATGATGCACACTGTCGCCGAATCGGCAACTCAGCGCCGACCCTGCCCG
>JABMRP010001309.1 GCA_013202535.1 Planctomycetota bacterium | reverse complement strand
TGCACGCCCATGTCGGTCCTGACCAACATATCGAAGAGTTCCTCGATGAACTGGTCGTCGACCAACCGGCCTTCGCTCCTGAAGAGGTCGCGGACGTCGGTCTTCAGCAGTTGCGTGGTCTTCTTCAGACCACGTCTGAATTTATCGAAAAGGCCCATGGTTTCTCTACTGGTCTTGGTTGGCGTGCATCAGGCGGTCGAGGATGCCGTTGACAAACTTGCCCGACTGCGCCGTACCGTAGCGTTTGGCCAGATTGACCGCCTCGTCGACGGCCACGCGGTCGGGTGTGTCGGAGTGGAGGATTTCGTACGCACCAAGCCGCAAGACGTTGCGGTCGGTCGGCGCGATCCTCCCGAGCGTCCAGTTCTGGGCGGTTTGGGCGATCAACTCGTCCAACGCCTCGCGATTTCCGCGTACACCGGCTACCAGAATCCGGGCAAACTCGACCAGCTCGGGCCTGCGAAGCCGGCGGCGCACAAGATCGTCGGCCACCGCCGGATTATTGCGCGGGTTGAGGTCGTCCTGAAAGAGGACCTGGAGTGCGACTTCACGGGCTCGGCTTCGACGGCTCATACTAAAAGGCGACCTGGTCGGGGGGAAGTTTCTTCATCAAATCGACCATCTCCAGGGCCGCTTCGGCACAGTCGCTGCCCTTGTTGCCGATACGGCTATCGGGCCGGTCTTTACCCCGGCTGCCCGCGTCGCCCCCAGAACCCAGGCCACCCGAGCGGGCATTCGCCTGGTCGAGCGAATTGCAGGTGAGCACGCCGAACAGGACCGGCAGGCCGTGACGCACGCCCATCTCGGCAAACGCCCGGCTGATCGATTGGTTGATGTGCTGATCGTGAGTCGTCTCGCCGCGAATGACGCAGCCCAAACAGATCACCGCGGCATAGCCACCCGAGGTGGCCAATCGCTCGGCCACGGTCGGAAGCTCGAACGCCCCGGGTACCCAGGCCACGTCGATCTGCTCTTGGGAAATCCCGTGCCGGGTGAGCGTCTCGACGGCTCCGTCGAGCAGCCGGGTGGTAATCGTGTCGTTAAAACGGGCCACGACAATAGCAAATCGACCGTCGCAGCGGGTGATCTTTCCTTCGTATGTGTTCGTCACGGTCCTACTTCATGTTCATGCTCATGAGGAATTCGGCGTTGGTCTTCGTCTTCTCCAGCCGGGTGATCATCAACTCCATCGCGTCGGGCGGGTTCATGTCGTTGAGCACGCGCCGCAGCACGCAAACGCGCCGGTGTTCCTCGGGATCCATCAGCATCTCCTCGCGCCGGGTACCGCTGCCGTTGATATCGATGGCCGGCCAGATCCGCTTATCGACCAGGCGCCGATCAAGCACCAACTCCATGTTGCCCGTCCCTTTGAACTCCTCGAAGATCACTTCGTCCATGCGGCTTCCCGTGTCGACCAGCGCGGTGGCCACAATCGTCAGAGAGCCGCCCTCTTCGATTTTTCGCGCGGCGCCGAAGAAACGTTTGGGGCGCTGCATGGCGTTGGCGTCGATGCCGCCGGAGAGGATCTTCCCGGAGTTGGGACACTCGCTGTTCCACGCCCGGGCAAGCCGGGTAATCGAATCGAGAAAGATGATCACGTCGTGGCCGTATTCGACCATGCGTTTGGCCTTTTCGCTGACCATCTCCGAGACCTGGATATGGCGCGAGGCCGGCTCGTCGAAAGTCGAGCTGATCACCTCGCAATTGGTTCCTTTGACCTGCCGCTCCATGTCGGTCACTTCCTCGGGCCGCTCGTCGATCAGGAGCATGATGACGTAGAGGTCGGGGAAGTTCGCGATCGCCGCCTTGGCCATTTTTTGCAGCAGGATCGTCTTCCCGGCCCGCGGCGGAGAGACGATCAGCCCCCGCTGCCCGAAACCGATCGGAGCGATCAAATCGACTACCCGCATGTTGATGTCGCCGTCGTCGGCCTCGAGCATCACACGCGCGTCGGGGTGCAGCGGCGTGAGATCGTCGAAGAAGACCTTCTCGGCCTGGAGATTGGGATCCTGGAAGTTGATCGCCTCGACGCGCAACAGGGCAAAGTAGCGTTCGTTCTCCTTGGGAGGCCGGATTTGCCCCGAAACGGTCGCCCCGGTGCGCAGTCCGAACCGCCGGATCTGGCTCGGCGAAACGTAGATGTCGTCGGGGCAGGAGAGGTAGTGGTAGTCGGGGCTTCGCAGGAATCCGAACCCGTCGGGCAGCACCTCGAGGGTCCCCTCGCCGAACATCAGCCCGTTGAGCTTCACCCGTTCCTTGAGGATCCTGAAAATCAGGTCTTGTTTCTTAATGCCGGTGCAATCTTGCAGTTTTGCATTGCGGGCCTGTTCGATCAATTCGCCCATCGACATTTTCTGCAATTCGGCGATGTTGGTATCGCCTTCCTGCTTGATCCGCTCGTAGCGGTCGTGGATGTCTTCGACGACGTTCCGGCCCTCGGAAACCAGCTCCTCGGCCAGCGAAAGCGGTTCGCTATCGGTGCCGCCGGGCTCGGTGTCGCCGGACGAGGCGCTTGCGTCTTGGGTGCGGGACGACCGCGTGGACCTGGTCCCGTGTTTCTGTGGCATGGTCGGGATACTCCTGAAATGAATCGCGGGCCGGCACACGGAGGGTGCCGGCGGGAGGGTGAAGGTTGGCCTCTTCAAAATGGCTGCGGAAACGAGTCTGCGTCTCGCAATGGTTGGGAATGTCGTGGTGCGGAGGGGGGTCGCCTGGAAAAGTGGATCGTTTGCCGGTGGTGGATATAGACCGGGAGCGCCAGCGGGGCGGCGAGGGAGGGAATCAAGGGAAAAGGGAGTGCCAAATCTGCTCGGTCCGAGCACGGGTCGACTCAAGCGACCCGGAGGTGTCTATTGTCACATCGGCACGTTCTCTTTTGGAGTCCAGCGATTCCTGAGCGCCCTCACGAGCGTCAAATTCCTCCTCAGTCCAACCTCGTCTCAATGCCCTGTCCCGACGCGCCTCGCGCGGCACGTCGACGTATATCAGCCGGTCGCAAAGTTTGTCCCAGCCGGCTTCCAGCAACAAGGGTGCATCGAGCACGGCCACCTCGGTTCCGGCGGCCGACAACTCCTCGGCCCGCCGCCGAAGCAAGCGCTCGATTTCCGGGTGGGTTAACTCCTCCAGGTACTTTTTTTCGGCTCTACCGGCGGGTGAATCGACAAACACGATTTCCGCCAAACGACTTCGATCGATCCGCCCGTCGTGCTGGAAGACTCGATCACCCCAGCGCTGGCGCGCGGCCGCCTCGATCCGCGGTAATCGCAACACGTCGTGTCCCGCTCGATCGGCGTCGAGGACCGCGGCCCCCAGCGCCGCCAAATATCGAGCGACCGTACTCTTACCACTTGCTACGCCACCCAACAGACCGATCACCCGCATCGTCTTCATTCGATCGGTTATCTTTTCTATCACGGGCTACGCCCGCAAATCCAACTCGTTTAACGCCCAGCCGAAGGCGCCGG
>JABMRP010001308.1 GCA_013202535.1 Planctomycetota bacterium | reverse complement strand
CGCGGTCCCCGCCAGGCCGGCCAGTTTTCCGCGACATTCTCCGCCGCACCAAGGGGAACCCTTCCAACGACCACGGCCAGACAGAATCCCGCGACGATCCCTGGCCAGAACGTCAACCGGCCGAACCTATCTTTCCGCCGGACCATAACCGCCTCCTCGGGCGCAATGCGGGTCGATGTTTCTGGCGGGCAAATGCCCAACATTTCTGGCGGGCAAATGCCCAACATTTCTGGCGGGCAAATGCCCGACACAATCGGACCCAATTAGCAGGCAGAGGCCGGGAAAAGTCAAGTTCCGCACGATTTTCACAACCTCGGACCCGAAGAAAACGCCAATACCATACCAGCGGGGGGCTTGCATTCCTTGACGTTGGCTGGTTGGGCGAACTATACTGAATTACTCGGGAACAGAGTTTTTTTCGCGCCAGGTTGATCGGATCACCGACCCGCCCGGGGCGAATCACCTCGCGATGTGAGAACCACCGCAATGAACCGGCTGCTGTACACGTTGAATCGGACTTGCTTCCCAATCGTTGCGGGGATGATCTCGTTTTCCTGTGTCTCGGCACAGGAGACCCAGCCCAACGAGACAAAATACCGCAAGCTCGCGCCCTGGGTGATGACCTCCATCGACCCCATGCGGCAAATGGAGGAGGCGTTTAGCCGGCACGACATTGTCGAGTTGGCAGCCGAGGATCCGGCCTGGGAACTCGTACGCGACGTTCCCTTCCGGCAGGACGTGTGGGCGCTGGAGTTCAAGTTCAAACCGGTTCGGATGATCTGGGTCGATGTGCCGCAACCGGGCGGGATCATGAAGAAGAAGCTGATCTGGTACATGGTCTATAGCGTGACCAATCCGGGCAAGGTTGTTCATCCGATAGAAACGGCTGCGCCGGAAAGCGGCCCGTCGCCGGAAACGACATCCCCCAGCGACGAGATTCCGCTGGTCACGCGCCCGAATCACTTTCTCGACCCCGCCTACAAAGAGGGCGTCGTCAAGATGTCGAAACCGGGTGCGCCGGCCACGCCGTTCTTCCCCCGGACCTATACGGTCCGGTACGTCGACAAGCCGGTGAAGTTCATCCCCGAGTTCATGCTCGTGAGCCACGCGCAGGACGTGAAGATGCCGGATCCCAATGGAGCCGGACAGGTCAAGGCCTACCGAGATCGGGTGATCCCCGTGGCGTTGGTCGAAAAAGATGGCGATGGAATCAAACCCGGGCCAATCCCCAGACGGGAAGATCCCCGGCGGCAGTTCCTCAATACGGTCCAGATGACCCACTGGATTGAGCCCGGGCAGACGCTCTGGGGCGTGGCGACGTGGGTCGACATTGATCCGAAGATCGACCGTTTTTCGATCTACGTCAAAGGCTTGACCAACGCCTACCGATGGGTCGACGCGAAAGAGAACCGCGACAACAGTACCCCACTATTGGCGGGGAGGCGCATCCTGGTTAAGACGCTCAAGCTCAATTTCTGGCGGCCCGGCGACGAATTCGACGAACACGAAGGTGAAATCCGCTTTGGTATTCCTGAGCGGCTGGATCCCGGTGGGGTTGACTACGAGTGGGTCCTTCAGTAAAAAGAAGGGTTCTTCCCGCCATGGTGGGAAGAATTGGCCGCCGGATTTCATCGTCCGCCCCGTCAAATCGACGGCGGCGGAAATTGTGTTGCGGGTGGGAACGACCCGACGGGAAGTTCCTCGACCCAGCATGCGGTTTGGATCCGTGCATCCCCCACGATTCAGATTTCCGCCGGTGAGGAAGCGACAATGGCACATAAAAAAGGACAAGGCTCCAGCCGAAACGGCCGTGACTCCAACGCCCAGCGGCGCGGCGTCAAGCGGTTCGGCGGAGAGCGCGTGATCGCCGGCAACATTCTCGTCCGGCAGGTAGGTAACAAGTTCCATCCCGGCAAGGGTGTCGGGCAGGGAAACGATTATACGCTCTACGCCCTGATCGACGGCTTCGTGAAGTTCGACCGCGAAGGGCGCCGCATCAACATCGTCGAGGCGGTATAGCGGGCCAAGCGCCTCGCAGTCGCCGCAATCACCAGGGATGATCCAGCGAAGATCATCCCTGTTCTCGTTTGTCACGACCTGCTTGCGACGTGAGGCACTAATCGCTAATTCCTAGTCCCCAGTCCCTACTCCCCAGTCCCTACCTCCCATGTTTGTCGACCGCGTGGAAATCTCCGTCGAGGCGGGCAAGGGTGGCGACGGGTGTATCAGCTTTCGCCGCGAGAAGTACATTCCTCGAGGTGGACCCGACGGGGGCGACGGGGGCGACGGAGGAAGCATCATCGTCGTTGCCCGGCAGGGGGTCGACAGCCTCTCGGCGGTGGCCCATCGCAAGCACTGGAAGGCCGCCAGCGGACAACCGGGCCGTGGGGCCAAATGCCACGGAGCCTCGGCCGACGATCTGATCATTTCCGTCCCACCCGGCACCCTGGTGACCGACGCCAAACACGGCCATGTCCTCAAGGATTTGGCGGCCGAAGGCGACCGGGTCAATGCGGCTTGTGGCGGCCGGGGCGGCAAGGGCAACACCCGTTTCAAGTCGTCGACCAGTCGCTCACCCCGCCAGGCGACTCACGGAACCGAGGGCGAGGCACGCCGGGTCAAGCTCGAACTGAAGGTGATCGCCGACGTCGGTTTGGTCGGCAAACCCAACGCCGGCAAGAGCACCCTGCTGAGCCGCCTCTCCCGCGCAAGGCCCGAGATCGCCGATTACCCGTTTACCACCAAGACACCGAACCTGGGCCGTGTTCAGATCGACTTCGATCGGTCGTTCATCCTCGCCGACATCCCGGGACTGATCGAAGGAGCGCACACGGGTGCCGGCCTGGGGCACGAGTTTCTCCGCCACATCGAACGGGCGGGCATCCTCGTCCATCTCGTCGAACCGGCCCCCACCGACGGAACCGATCCGCT
>JABMRP010001307.1 GCA_013202535.1 Planctomycetota bacterium | reverse complement strand
TATCGCCCTGATGGATTTTCCGCGGATGGAAAGCCGCGATCGGGTTCTGGCGGCCGGTGCCCGGGCCGTGCTCTCCAAACCGCTGTTGGTGGACGACCTCTTTTGGCAACTGGATCGGCTCATCCCGGGTGAAGTCGACGCATCGGATAGTCGCTGATCGCTCCGCGATCATAACGTTGGATCGCGGAGCGATCCACGACACCGATTTCTCGAACGGCCCCGACCCTTACATTCAGAAGACCAACCGGATCTTCTCCAGTCGGGCCTTCGTCTCGGCCATCCAGGCGTCCTCGGCCGCTTCATCCGCCGCTTCGTAAGTCACCGAGAAACGGAGGTAGGCGCCCGCGTCGTCCCAGGGCACGGTGCAGATCGACTGCTCGGTAATCACCCGACCGTTGGGCCGGTCGCGGCCGCGCCATTGGTTCAAGAAGGCGGCCACCTTGTCTTCCACGTCTTCGTGGGCGTCGTCGTGACACGTGCCACATAAGTCGTTCACCTCGCACCGGCCGAACAGTTGATCCGGCTTGGTCATCAGCATCTCGTCGTGCATGTGCTCGGCCGAGCGGCCGTGGCAGTCGGTGCAACCGATGTCCTCGCCCAGGTGGCTCGTGGTGATCGCTTCTTTCTGAAGATCCAGATGGCACACGTAACAGAGCCCGTTATCGGCCGACTCCTCCGCGGCATCGCCATCGGAAACCGTCTCGACCGAATCGTCGGCCCGGACGAAGAGTGTCACGGCGATACCCAGCACGGCGGTCGCCGCGGCGAAGGAGAAGAGGCGCAGAGTCATCGGGGGTTCCTCTCTGGGGGAGGGATTGATCGTTTAGCCCAGGCACTTGTGCCCGGCGTTTCGGAGCCCTCCCAACGCCGGGCACGAGTGCCTGGGCTAAACGGGGACCACCGACCGCGATCAGATCATCTCCCAATCGCGCAACCAGGTGTATTCCTCGGGCAGGCACTCCCAGCGCTGGTCGGTCTGTTTGGCCAGCCAGCGCTCTTGGCGGGGCGTCATCGCCACTTGCCGTTCGTACGACACGCGGGCGGCGTTTTCCACCTCGTACACGGTGGTCAGCCCGGGCACCGTGGCCGTGATGTCTTCGTTGGTGATAATACACTGCAAGGTGAGCCGGGCCAGGTCGTTCTCTTCCTTGCTGCCGACTCCCATCACGGGAAACTTCCCACCGTTCTTGAACAGGCTGCCGCCGGCGAACGGTTTGATCGTGACCAGCCCGACGTTCTGCTCGCGCAGCGATTGGAAGATGCTCTTCGATTGATCGGCTCCGTGGCCCACGTTGCCTTCGACGACCGTCTCCTTGCTGGGCACCTGGCCTTTCTCTTTCGTCTTGGCCGTGCAGGGGAAGATAAACATCTCGACCTCGGGGAAGGTCTCGATGACGTGCTGCGCCCAGGGTCGATGATGGGTCGAGATGCCGAAATGCCGCGCCTTTCCGGCCTTGTGGGCGAGTTGGAAGGTCTCGATCATCACCTCGACCTCGGCGTCGGTGTGGCGTCCGCCCATGTCGGCCTGCACCCGCCAGATATCGAGATAATCGGTCTTCAGGCGGCGAAGACACTCGTCGATATTGTGGGTCAGCGCCTTGACGTTTCGGTTGGCCCCGTTGCGCGGCCCCAGGCGATGATCGTCGGCCCCGACATGGAACGACTCGCGACGGCCCTTCAATGCCACGCCGTATGAAAGGCATTCGGCGGCCGTGGTGATGTCGAGATAATTGATGCCGCAATCGATGCAGGCGCTGATCACGTCGGTGCGATTCTTGCCCACGTCCTCGGGCACCTCGTCGGCGGTAAAGGTGTCCCAATAGCGTCCGCCACCCCGATTCTTCCAATGCCCGCCGAGGCTGATCTCCGAGAGCATGAGATTGCTCTTGCCCAGGCGGCGATAGTGCATCTTGGGGTTGTAGTTGATGATCTTCTTGGGGTCGGCCGCCTCGGCTGCCTTGTCCACCCCCAAGGCACCGGCGGCTGCCGCACCGGCCACCATCGCGGAACCCTCGCGAACAAACTTCCGCCGATCGATACGCCGCTGGCTCATGGGACAATTCTCCTCGACCGGGTTACGGCCGCAACCCAGTTCGTTTAACGCCCAGCCGAAGGCGCCGGCTTTTCTTGGTTGTGGTGGAACGCCACAAGAGCCGGCGCCTTCGGCTGGGCGTTAAACGAACGGAATTGGTATCATGTCGGCCCAGTTGGGTCCGCTTTTGACGTCCACGGTTAGCGGTACATCGAGCTTCAAGACACCGACCATCTCCTCGACGACCAAGTCGCGGAGCGTCTCGACATCATTGGCAGGAACTTCGAAGACCAGTTCGTCGTGAATCTGAAGCAGCATCCTGGCCGAAAGGGTTTCCCGGCGCAGCCGACGATGAATGGCTATCATGGCAAGTTTGATCAGATCCGCCGCCGAGCCCTGAATGACGGTATTGATGGCGGTTCGCTCGACGAGGTTTTTTTGGCGCACCGTATCCGACCGGATTTGTCCTCTCTGTATCGTCCGGCGACGCCCGAGGATAGTTTTAACATACCCATTCTTCCGGCAGTCCGCCAGTACGCTGGCGAGGAATTCCTCGATCCGAGGATACCCCCCAAAATAGTCATCGATAAACTTGGCCGCCTCGGTTTTGTCGATGCCAAGCTGTTTGGCCAGGCCGAAGGCACTTTGCCCATAGATTACCCCGAAATTGACCGCCTTGGCCTGCCTCCGCATGGGGGAGGTTACCTCCTCCAGAGGGACACCGTAAACCTGGCTGGCTACCCGCGAGTGGATGTCCTGGCCGCGGGCAAACGCATCGCGGAGTTGCTCGTCGCCGGAGAAGTGGGCCAGCACGCGCAGCTCGATCTGCGAATAGTCGGCGGCCAGCAAGACCCACCCCGGGGGGCCCGGCACGAAGGCCGAGCGGATCTCCCGCCCCGCGTCGGTCCGCACGGGAATGTTCTGCAAATTGGGATCGCTGGAACTAAGCCGCCCCGTGGCCGTCACGCCCTGGTTGAACGACGCATGGACCCGCCCGGTCTTTGGGTGAACCATCCGCGGCAAGGCGTCGACGTAAGTGCTCTTCAGTTTCATGTACTGGCGGTACTCGATGATCTTGGCCGGCAGGGGGTGCTGCCCGGCGAGTTCCTCCAGCACGTCGGCGTCGGTGCTGGGGCCGGTCTTGGTCTTCTTCACCACCGGCAACCCGAGTTCCTCGAACAACACCTTGGCAAGCTGCTTGGGCGAGGCGATGTTCAGCGGATGCCCGGCCAGATCGTGGATCTCCTCCTGGAGTTGCTCGATACGATCGCCATATTGGCGGCTCAATTGCCCCAGTCGCTCGACGTCGACCTGGATGCCGTTGGACTCCAACTCGGCCAGCACCTCGATCACCGGCAACTCGACGTCGTGGTACAGCGACTCCAGATGGGTCTCGGCGAGCCGCTCGGCCAGGATCGGGCGAAGCCGAAGCGGTATCACGGCGTCCTCGCCCGCGTAGTCGACGACCTGCTCGACCGGCACTTCGTCCATCCGCTTCTGATCCTTACCGGTGCCGATCAGTGCGGAGATTTTGGTCGTCGTATGATCGAGATAGCGCCGGGCCAACTCGTCGAGATTGTGGTTTCGCTGCCCGGCGTCGAGCAGGTAGCTGGCCACCATCGTGTCGAACGCCACGCCGGCCAGTTCGATTCCCGCGGAGCGCAACACGATCATCTCGTACTTCAGATTCTGGCCCACTTTCTCGACGTCCGGATCTTCCAGCACGGGCCGTAGCGCGTCGAGCGCCGGCTGGGTTTCGAGACATCGCTGGCCCTGCGGTCCGCGGAGCGGCAGATACCAACCCTCCGTCTCGTTCCAGGCAAACGACAGACCGACGATCTCCGCCCAGCGCGGCCAGACGTTGCCCACCGCCGTGTCGGGGCACACGGTCTCCGTGTCGACCGAAATACGCTTCTGCCGCTGCAGCCGAGCGACAAACTCCCGGAGTGCCTCGGGCGTGTCGACCCGGTGATATTCGGCCTTCATCGGCGGCGCTTTGGGGGTGACTTTCCCGCCGAGCGCCTCCAGCCGCACGGCCAGACTGTTGAATCCCAACTCGGCAAACAGGGGCAAAAGTCGCTCGCAATCGGGCGGCTCCACGCGCGCGGCGAGCCAATCGATCTCCAGCGGCACCTGATCGTCGAGCCGGACCAGCGTGCGGCTCAGCAGGGCCTGATCGCGGTAGTTCTTCAGGTTCTCCTTGCGCTTCTTTCCCGAGACTTCGTCGGCATGGTCGAGTACTTCGTCGAGCGTGTCGAATTGCTCAAGCAGTTGGCTGGCCAGCTTCGGCCCGAAGAGCGGAACGCCCGGCACGTTGTCGACCTTGTCGCCGACGAGGGCCTGAAAGTCGACGACCTGATCGGGGCGGATTCCCCATACCTGCCGAAGCTGCTCGCGGTCGAAGACTTCGTTCTTGCGAATATTGAAGACCTGGACCCGATCGGTGATCAACTGCCGGCTGTCCTTGTCGCCGGTGACCAGCAGACAGCGGCCACCCAATTGGTCGGTCGCCCGGGCCATGGTAGCCAACACGTCGTCGGCCTCGAACGATTCGACCCCCACCGCCGGCACGCCCATGACATCGAGCACCTCGCGAATCGTGGCGATCTGTTCGGCCAGACCGTCGGGCATGGGAGGCCGGTCGGCCTTGTACTGATCGAAGAGTTTGTGGCGAAAAGTTTTGCCCGGCAAGTCAAACGCACAGAAGAGGTAATCCGGCTGCTTCGACTCCAGCAAGAAGAGCAGATCCCGGACAAACCCAAACACGGCCCCCACCTGTATCCCGGAGGGACTGGTCATTTCCGGCAAGGCGTGGAAAACCTGGTAAATCAGGGAATGTGCGTCGATGACGTAGACCGTTTGACCCTCGAGAGTGTCCGGGGGGGCACTAGTCTCCGGAGCGGAAATGGCGGTTGGCTGTCCGATGGCAGTCGTCGCGGGCTCCGGGCGATTGTTGTCGGGAGGTGTGTCAGGCGGCGATTGCGGAGAATCCGCACGGGACGGTGCCGGCGGTGGCGATGGCTCGGGACTTTCCTCCGCCGGTTCCATTCCCGGGAGAGACCGTTGACGCGCTCGCTTTGCCATCGTGTTACCAGCAAGTATCGGAGAAGGGACACCGCCATTTGGCCGCCGCGCCAAACGGGCGTTCATCCTATGTTCGACGTTCGACAACTGTCAAGACGCGGGCAGTACGCCCAGAAGCGGTCGAAAACTCCGGAGCGGTTCCTCGCGCATGATCGAGTTCGTTGGGCATTGAATCCGTGCGATGAATTCCTGTGCAATAAACCCGTGCAATAAAGCGGTCCATGCGATCCGATAAGCTTTGAGCCGGGCCGAGCGGAGACCGGCCGGACGATCGGAAGCGTGAACGAGGCCTATCACCGAGAGCGACATCAATGCCGCAACCCGTTTACGTGAAATGACTTACGCACACAGCCTCAGCCCCTTCGCCGGCGAGGCAACCGGGGGGACGATCGGGGGTTTTTCGTTGACATCGGTGGGCAGCTTGGTTAGAATCGACCTAGGTTCTTTGTCTGAACAAACTTAGCCGCAACTTCACCCAACGCGCGTTGGGCACATCGGGCTGAATCAAGAAGAGGCACGTATCCGTTTTCCCAATGTGGGTGCATTGACGGGCGCCCCCAACAGGAGCATCTGAACCATGGCTCGAAGCCAAAATCAAGGTCTACAGATCGCCGTGATCATTTTCTTCATGCTCACCATCGGGGCGGGCGTGGCGTCGTACGTGTTGGCCAAGAAGTTGGTCGAGGCCCAGGAAACGGCCAAAACCGAAAAGGACGCAGCGGCCCAAGCCCGCTTGGAAATCGAAAACCTCAAGCAAGTCTCCAACGATCTGAGGGAATGGATCGGGTTTGCCGACGACACCAAGAAAGACACCATGAGCGGTGTCGTCAACACCGATCTGGAACCGTTCAAGGGCCAACTGCACCAGGGCCCCGAGGCACCAGCGGGCGAAGCCGAGCAGAACCCCGCCGAGGGGGTGCCCGCCATGGCCAACAAGCTGAACTACCGCAATGTCTTGCAGCAACAGCAGGACATCGTCAAGACGCTGAATCAGCAACTCCAGGCCGAAACCGCCGCACTTCAGGTCCAGTTGGCGCTGGTCGAGTCGATGAGACCGACCGAAGAGACGCCCATGGTCAAGGCGTACAAAGACGTGGCCAGTCAGTCGGCGACGACGTACGAAGCCGTTGGCCAGAATTACGACACGGCCCGGAGTGATTTCCTGAAGAAGTTGGGCGAGATTCAACGCACGGTGGCAGACAGTCAGACCGCACACAAGACGGGTCTGGCCGAGAAAGATGCCCTGCTGACAAAGTATCTCGCCGCACTGACGGAGCAGAGCACGAAAATCCAGGATATCCGCAAGACCTCGCGAGGAGCCCAACCCGATTCGATCGACATCGCCGATGGCAAGATCACCTGGGTGAATCAGGCCGACCGCACCGTCTATATCAACCTTGGTTTCGCCGATGCCCTGGTCCGGCAGACCACGTTCGGCGTCTACCCTCACGACGTGGACAGCTACTCGGTCAGCTCGTCGATCGACGTGGTAGGCACGGGTCAGGTGAGCGACGCCACCCAGTTGCGCAAGGGAACCATCGAGGTGGTCCAGGTCTTGTCGGAACATCAATCGGTGGCCCGGATTATTGACGATTCGGTGACCGATCCGATTCTGGGGGGCGACAAGGTCTACACTCCCCTGTGGAGTCCCGGGCGCAAGCTTCACGTGGCCCTGGCTGGAATCATGGACGCCGACGGCGACGGGCGCAGCGATCTGGCTCTCGTGAGGCGAACGATCGAAAGAAACAATGCGGTCGTCGACGCTTACGTGGACGAGGCCGGGAAGAAGCAAGGCCGGTTGACCGAAGACACCGACTTCCTCATCCTCGGCTCGCGACCGACGGGCGAGGCGGCGGTCAAAGCCCGAGTGGAGTTGATCCGAGAAGCGGAGAACAACGGAATCCAAAAGATGTCGCTGCTCGATCTGCTGGCACGCATGGGCTGGAAGAATCCCAACCCGGTCGCTCATGAAGGCATCGGCTCCGGATTTACCGGCCGAAACACCGACGGGGTTCAGCAAAAGTCGATCGGCACGGTCAGCCCCAAGTTCCAGCCGCGGCGTCCGCCCACCTCGAGCCGCGGCAGTACCTACTAACCGCCGGATTTCCCGCACCAGACGACCTGCAGCCCGGCGTTCCGACAGCCATTGGTCGGCCCGCCGGGCGGCTTTTTTTCTTGGTCTTTGCCGCGAAGCACCGGGCGTTTTGCCAAAGGGGTCTTGCCAAGCCCGCGGTAGTCGCCAAGAATGGGCGTAGTCGGGAACCGCGCCGCCCGCTGCCCCGCGCCGAGAATTCATGGCGGACCGCCGGGATTCCTTCCCCATGCTCCTAGCCAGGAAGAGCGAATGACCGCACAGCGTACCGAAACCGCACTGCGCACCGAAACCGAACAACTTTTCGACGCGTTAGCCACTGGTGATCGGGTCGAGGTCGAGCAAACGGTAACCGTCGGCTCGCAGAGCTGGACCACCACCAGCACGGGCAAGGTCGTTCGTACCCAGCGCCGCCGCCAGGGATTGCACGAACAGCGCAACGACGACGACCGCGTGTTCGTCGACGCGATCGTGCTGGAGCTGCCCGACGGTGAACGGACCACTCTGACCATCGACCCGCGGACCAAGCTGCGGCGAGCGTAGCCCCTGTCGCAATGCATGGCCCCGGGGGGGGTGGAAGTGGGTCGTTTCATGAAAGAGCCAGCTTTGCCTGATTCCGCCCGCTCGCTGATTACCCACCACCCGCGGGATTTCGAGTCGAACCGCTACGTCTACCCCGTGCTGAGTCGGCGCTGTGGCGGTATCTCGATCGGGATCAATCTCAATCGGGACAAGGTATGCAATTTCGATTGCATCTATTGCCAGGTCGATCGGACGGAGTCTCCGGAGAAGGAATTCGTGGAGATCGACCGGCTGGTGGCCGAGCTGGACGCCGCCGTGTCGCTGGTTGCCAGCGGGGACCTGTACGACCTACCTCATTTTCGCGAGACCCCACCGACCCTCCGCCGTCTGGGGGATATCGCGATGAGCGGTGACGGGGAGCCGACCACCTATCGCAATTTTGACCGGATCGTGGCGGCCTGTGCCGAGGTACGCCGTCGCCACCACCTGGACGACACGAAACTGGTGCTCATCACCAACGCCAGTATGCTGCATCGCGAAAGTGTCCGGCGGGGCCTGGAGATATTGGCCGACAACGGAGGCGAAATCTGGGCGAAACTGGACGCCGGCACGGAATCCGCCTATCGCCGGGTGGCCCGGTCCGCCGTCCCCTTCTCGCGAATCCTCGAGAATCTCCAGCAGGCGGCCCGGATCTGGCCGCTGGTGATCCAGTCGCTGTTCATGCGAATTCGAGGGGTATCCCCCCCACTAGTGGAAATACGGGCCTATTGCGAGCGGCTCGTGGAGGTTTTGGAGAGGGGGGGACGCATCAATCTCGTCCAGATATACACGGTCGCCCGCCGCCCGGCCGAATCGTGGGTCGAGCCCCTTTCAGCCTCCGAAATCGACGCTCTGGCCGCCGAGGTTCGACGCCGGACCGGGTTGCCCGTGTCCGCCTATCCCTGAGGGAAAACCGGTCGCTTTCCCTCCCGCCTTGCCCGGGGTGGTTCCTTTGGCCAGACCGCCCTGCTATAATTCGCTCAGGTTACCTGTTTCCTGGTTCTTTTCTGGAGTCGGCCATGGCTGTTCAACTTACCCCGCGACAAGAAGAAGTCGTCCGTTTGCTTAGCCTGGGATGCACCGTGAATCAAGCGGCACAAATCCTGGGATTAGCGCCCAGCACCGTGGATAATCACAAAACCGCGGCAATGGCGCGACTCGGAACGGACAAATTGGCGCTGCTGACGCGCATCGCGATCAAGAAACGGATCACCTCGCTCAAAGACAAGCTTACGACTCGCGAGAAGCGACTGAGCGGGCGGAAGAACGACGGTTGGAACTCGGGCGTCCGCTGGTAAACTCGCGCCGATTTTCCCGCAACACCGACTGTCCAGTCCACGGTTTCCACCCCGGTTGAGATTTCGCGCCCCCCCGTGGCGAGCCGGCGGTGGGGGCGTTTTGTGTTGATCGGACGATTGTGGAAAACCGAGCGCACGGTGGCGGCGGGGTGTTGCCACCTCTGAGGCAGAAATGGCCTCGCGATCGCAACGGGCTCTTCATTTCTCACTTCTTTTCGTGGAATCACTCCGGCGGGGGGCATCTGCGCCGCCATGACTCGCTGCTGCCCAAACACCGCATAACCGGTCTGAATCCTCCGACCACCCCCACCGAACACTCGGACGTGGCTCTCGATGGCGACCGGATTCGCACCAGCGCCCCCCTCGGCAGTATCCCCCAAAATACACGGTTTCCCTCCCCCGCAAAGTATGCACGCGCCAAAACCGCAACCTATGCTTCTTAGAGGAGAGGCATTGGGAGGTGTCGCCGGGGTTGCCAAGGAGGGGCGATTCTCGGAATACGCGAGAAGCGACGCGGAATTATGCCTCGGGGCAGTCGATGGTCGAGGCCAGCGGAAGGGGTTCCATGAACAACGAAGTCGCACGGATTCTGCTCGTCGAGGACGACGAAGCTCATGTCGGGTTGATTCGCAAGGCTTTTGCCTTGCAGGACATTCGCGTTGCCTTGTCGGTGGCTTCCGACATCGCCACGGCGCGGCTTTGCCTGGAACGTGCCACTCCCGATCTGATCATCACCGATCTCGTTTTGCCCGACGGCAAGGGCACGGAATTACTGGCACCGGACGACCATCCGGTGCCGGTGGTGGTCATGACCAGTTTCGGCGATGAACGGATCGCCGTCGAAGTGTTGAAAGCGGGCGCCTCGGACTACGTCGTCAAATCGGCGACGACTTTATCGGAAATGCCGCGGATTGCCGAGGCCGTGCTGCGGCAAAGGGAACACCAGGCAGCCATGCGGCTGAACGAGGCCCGGCTGCAGGCCCTGGTCCAATTGAACCAGATGACCGACGCCTCGACGGAAGAGATCGTCGCTTTCTCGTTGCGGAGTGCCGTCAAGCTGACGAAGAGCCGGATCGGCCAACTCGCGCTTCTGCAAGACGGCGAGACAGGTGCCCGATTTCACACCTGGCCTTCGGCCGAGTCGGAGAGTCCGCCGGGCCCGGGCGAACCTCCACGCGACGTCGCCCAGTGGCCCGCCCCGTTGCGGGAAGCCCGGCGCCGACAAGCGCCGGTGTTCTCTGGAGCGACGGTCACGTCGAGGGATGGCGTCTCGCGGGGTGGCGACGGTTCGCTCGATGAAGAAAGAGACACGGATGAAGAAAGAGACACGGATGAACGAAACCCGCGGTACTTGAGCATTCCCGTTTGCGAAGGCGAGCGAATCGTGGCCGTGGCAGGCGTCGGGCACAAGGACCTCGACTACGACGAAGCCGACCTGCGCCAACTCACCTTGCTGATGCAGGCTATGTGGCGGCTGATCGAACGCAAGCGCGCCGAAGAGGAACGAAAACACTACACCGAGGCCTTGGAAATGGCCAACCAGTCGTTGGAGCAGTATTCGTTTGCCGCGATGGAAGCCAGTCAGGCCAAGAGCCGGTTCCTGGCCAACATGAGCCACGAGATCCGCACGCCGCTGACCGCCATCCTGGGTTACGCCGAGGTGCTGCGATCCGAAGGCGATCTGAGCAAGGCTCCCCACCACCGAATCGAAGCCGTCGATACCGTGATCCGCAACGGCCAGCATCTGCTGAATCTGATCAACGACATTCTCGACCTTTCCAAAATCGAGGCGGGGAAACTCAAGACCGAGCGAGTGGCCTGCTCGCCGGTTAAGATTCTCAACGACGTGGCCGCCCTGATGCGTGTACGAGCCAAGGCAAAGAACCTCCCCCTGGAGATCGACTACGAGGGACCGATACCCGAGACGATTCACTCCGACCCCATGCGGCTGCGCCAGATTCTCATCAATCTCGTGGGCAACGCCGTGAACTTCACCGAATCGGGCAGTATTCGCCTGCTCTGCCGACTCGTCACGGTAGACGAAAGCCCCCAATTGCAGTGGGACGTGATCGACACGGGAATCGGGATGACCGCGGCGACAATGTCCAAGATCTTCGAGCCGTTTACGCAAGCCAACTCCTCGGCCGACCGAGCCGTCGGTGGCACCGGGCTGGGGCTGACCATCAGTAGACGCCTGGCCGCGATGCTGTGTGGAGACGTGACGGTTGCCAGTACGCCCGGCAAGGGAAGTACGTTTCGCCTGACCGTCGAGGCGGGATCGCTCGACGGCGTTCACATGCTGGATCACCCGATGGCCGAGACTCCCCAACTCATGCCGGAAGATCCCTCGACCGACGGCCGTGAAATTCGGCTCGACTGCCGCTTGCTGCTGGTCGAGGACGGTCCGGACAACCAGCGACTGATCAGCTATCTGCTCACCAAAGCCGGCGCCGACGTAACCCTCGCCGAAAACGGCAAGATTGCCGTGGAAAAAGCGTTACCCGCTGCTTCGCGCCGGTCGCCCGAAGCAGCCCACGGTGACGACGCTGACGGCGACGACGCTGACGGGGGGCCGTTCGACATCGTGCTGATGGACATGCAGATGCCGGTGATGGACGGGTACGAGGCAACGCGACGGCTTCGTCAAGCCGGCTTTACCCGCCCGATTATCGCGCTGACGGCCCACGCGATGAAAGAAGATCGGCAGAAGTGCCTCCAGGCCGGGTGTTCCGATTACCTGGCCAAACCGATCGATCGGCGACATCTCCTGCAGACGTTGGCCCGATTTCTCGAAGCGGCCGAGCCCCGGGTGCCTTCCGGTTTCTAGCGTCCGCTACCCAGGTTCCACAGCAGGGCGCTTCCGTCGCGCGACGCCGAGACCACCCGCTGTCCGTCCGGCGTGAAGGCCAGCGAATTGAACTTCCCCCGATGTCCCGACAGCGTGCGCAGTTTCTTGCCGGTCGTCGTCTCCCAGAGTACGGCCGTTTCGTTCTCCACGCCGGTCAGGAGTTGCCGGCCGCCCGGGCTGAAGACGGCCGCCAGGCAAGGCGCTTCGGTGCGAAACGTGCGGAGCACCTTGGCCGTCCGCCGGTCCCACAAAAGGGCCGTCCCGTCGGCCGAACTGCTGACGAAATGTCCCGTCAGCGGTGCGAAGGCGACCGAGGTCACGTTTTCCTCGTGGTGGCGGTACGTGGTCAGTTGTCGGCCCGTGGCCGTATCCCATAGGGCAACGGTTCCGTCGTTGCCGCCGGCCAGCAATTCGCGCCCGTCGTCGCTGAAGGCTACGGCGCTGATCCCCCAGGCATGTCCGCCGAAGGTTTGCAGTTTCTCGCCGTCCGCTACAT
>JABMRP010001306.1 GCA_013202535.1 Planctomycetota bacterium | reverse complement strand
GGCGAGTGGCTGTCGATTCCCGCCTGGGCCGTCAGCGCGATCAAACACACCGTGGCCGCGGTAGCCATTGTCGTGCTCGGCTTTCTGATCCTTCACTGGATGTGGCCCGACACATTTTGAGCCCTGCTAGACAAAATCGCCCCTGCCGAGGACAATACGGAATCCGCGACTGCCACTCCCCGAGAATCATCAACGAGCACACCTGTCGACATGAGTCAAGCCACTTTTCCCGCCGTCGGTATCGATCTGGGTACGACGTTTTCCGCAGTTGCGCGGTTGGACGACATGGGCCAGCCGATCACGCTGGTCAATGCCGAAGGTGATCGGACGACGCCCAGCGTCGTGCTCTTCGACGGCGAAGACGTGGTGGTGGGCAAGGAGGCGATGAAGGCGCTGGCCACCGAGGCCGGCCAGGTGGCCGAATGCGCCAAGCGCGACGTCGGCTCGCGCGTCTTCCATAAAGTGATCGAGGGGAAACACTACCCGCCCGAGGTACTGGAAGCCTGGATCCTCAACAAGCTGCGCGTCGATGCGGCCGGCCAGATCGGGCCGTTCGAGAAGGTCGTCGTGACCGTGCCCGCCTACTTCGACGAAGTGCGCCGCAAGGCGACCCAAGACGCCGGCTATATGGCCGGGTTCGACGTGTTGGACATCATCAACGAACCGACCGCGGCGGCGGTGGCCTTCGGCTACCAGCGAGGTCTGCTCAGCCCTGGCGGCGAGATCGCCGAGCCGATGAAGATCCTCGTTTACGACCTGGGCGGAGGCACCTTCGACGTGACCGTCATGAAAATCGGCGGCACCCGATTCACCGCCCTGGCCACCGACGGCGACGTGCGACTGGGAGGCTACGACTGGGATCAACGTCTGGTCGATCTGGTGGCCGAGTCGTTCATCCGCGAGCACCGGCTCGATCCGCGGGAAGATCCGGTGACCGCGGGCAAGTTGTGGCGGGAGTGCGAGGACGCCAAGCGTACGCTCTCGGCCCGGGCGAAGGCCTCGATCGCGTGCGACTACCGGGGCGTCTCCGCGCGCGTGGAACTCACGCGGGAACAATTCACCGAAGCCACCCAAGACCTTCTCGACCGCACCCGCTTCACCACGGTGCAGACCCTCAAGGCGGCCGGGCTCGACTGGCCGGCGATCGACTGCGTGCTGCTGGTGGGCGGATCGACGCGGATGCCGATGGTTCGCGAGATGCTCCACCAACTTTCGGGCAAGGAGCCGGACGCCTCGGTTTCCGCCGACGAAGCGGTGGCCCATGGCGCGGCCCTGCAAGCCGGCTTGATCTTGGCCAAGCGGCAGGGTCGGCCGGGCCGGTTCAAGGTGAAGAACGTCAACTCCCACAGTCTCGGCGTGGTGGGGACCGATCCGCTGACCAACCGCCGGCGCAACGGGATCCTCATTCCCCGCAACACGCCTCTGCCGGTGACCGCCAAGCGGACGTTCAAGACGCAAAAGGCGAATCAGAAGTCGATTCTCGTCCAGATCGTCGAGGGAGAAAGCCCCTCGGCCGACGATTGCACGCAGATCGGCAAATGCACGGTGCAGAATCTGCCGGCCCAGCTTCCCGCCCAATCGCCCGTCGACGTCTTGTTCCACTACAAGCCCAACGGCCGGCTCAAAGTCCGCGTCTCCGTGCCCGAGACCAACCGCCAGACGGATACGGAGATTCTCCGCGAGAACTCGCTCAGCAAAGAGCACCTCGACGGCTGGCGCCGCTACATCTGCGAGAAAGAGCCGACCGACTATAAGTAGGATTATAGGATTAAAGGGGCCAGGACCCTATTTGGCAGAATAGGCTATTAGTCACGGTAATAGCGGGCAATGAATGTTGCCTATAGTGCCAAATAGGGTCCTGGCCCCTTTAATCCTCGGCAATGGATCACGGGGAAACGGGATTCCTCGATTCTTCACATTGGGAGCGGGGGAAAATGATCGACCGTCTTCACAATCGAAGTGCGCGTATTGTAGCCGGTGCTTACCCATCGCGGCATGGATGCCGTGGTTTCACCCTGGTCGAGTTGCTTGTCGTCATTACGATCATCGGCATACTCATGGGCCTGCTGCTGCCGGCGGTGCAGAGCGTTCGCGAGGCGGCCCGGCGGACCGCGTGTTCCAACAACTTGTTTCAGTTGGGCCGCGCGGCGAACCATCACGTCGAGCGGCACGAGTTCTATCCGACCGGGGGTTGGGGATGGTATTGGGTCGGCGAGCCGGATCGCGGCTTCACCAAGAAGCAACCCGGCGGATGGGTCTACAATCTGCTGCCCTACATGGACCAACCCGCGCTGCGGAATCTCGGCGCGGGGAAATCGGACCGCGAGAAGCGCGACGCGGCCAACGATTTGAGCAAGTCGCTGCTGCCCATGACCAACTGTCCCAGCAAGCGTAAGAACATGATCTATCCGAAGGTGCATACCTACGTCGCCAAGAACGCCTCGGACAACATCAACGGGCGGGTCAACGGTTCGGCTCGGAGCGACTACGCCGCCAATTGCGGCGACAAGTCGACCGACGAGTTCTACCCCGGTCCCAACTCGCTGCAACATGGCGACACGACCTTCGCCTGGCGCGCGTATGGCAACATCAACGGGGTCTGTTACGAGCGGAGCGAGGTCCGGCCGGCGCATATCAAGGACGGCGACTCCAATACGCTGCTCTTCGGCGAGAAGTATCTCAACCCGGACAACTATCTCACCGGCCGCGACCCGGCCGATAACGAGAACATGTATACGGGGTTCAACAACGATCTTTACCGCAACGGGTGGCGAACGCCGATGCAGGATCGGCGCGGCTATCGAGACACCCTTCGTTTCGGCGGCGCCCATGCCAACGGCTGCAACTTCGTCTTCTGCGACGGCTCGGTCCGGATGATCGACTACGACGTCGACCCCTTCACGTTCCACTGCCTGGCCAACCGCGAAGACCGGGAACCGATCGACGCGACGAAGTTTTGAGTCGGGTTGCACGGTTCGGGGCAACCAGGGCGGTTATCTGGCGCCAATACTCGCCATCGCCACGCCGCCGCGGTACAATCGGCGGGTGTTCCGCTTTACGGACCCACGGGGTACACCTGTGGGCGTGGAGTATTTTCCGACCGCCGCGTGTTTCTCGTAACTAAGCCCACGGGTGGCATCCCGTGGGTCAGGGAGAGCCAACCATGAAACCACTGCGTCTACTCGTCGTCTTCTCGCTAACCATGCTTTTCGCCGGCCTCGCTGATGCCGACGACGACTCGCTCGTGCTGCAAACCCGGGCCAGGGTTGAAAATCCCGACGAACCGGGGCAGTTCAAGATCGTTTATGACAAGGTCCAATGGGACCCGAAGAAGACGGCCGTGGTGATCTGCGATATGTGGAACGAGCACTGGTGCAAAGGGGCCACGGGCCGCGTTGGGGAGATGGCGCCGCGGATGAACGAGGTGATCAAGGCCGCCCGGGAGAAGGGCGTGTTGATTATCCACGCTCCCAGCGGCACGCTCGATACGTATAACGACACGCCCCAGCGCAAGCTGGCCCAATCGGCCCCCAAGGTCGAGCCGAAAGTGGCACTGCGGGGCTGGTGCCATTTGGACAAGAACCACGAATCGGCGCTGCCCATCGACGACAGCGACGGCGGCTGCGATTGCCAACCCCGATGCCCCAGCGGCCATCCGTGGAAAAGCCAGATCGACACCCTCGAAATCGCCCCCGGCGACGCGATCACCGACAGTGCGGAAGCCTACTATCTGCTGCGACAGCGGGGAATCGAAAACCTGATCGTCATGGGCGTGCATACGAATATGTGCGTGTTGGGCCGCCCGTTCTCGATCCGCCAGATGGTCTATCAGGACGTCAACGTCGTACTGATGCGCGACATGACCGACAGCATGTACAACTCCCGCAAGCGCCCGCTGGTGCCGCATGTCCGCGGGACGGAGCTGGTGGTCGAGCATATCGAAAAACACTGGTGCCCGACGATTACCAGCAGCGATTTCCTCGGCGGGCCGGCGTTTCGTTTCAAGCAGGACGATCGGCCGCACGTGGCGTTTATTGTCAGCGACGATCATTACCACGCCGATAAGACGCTGCCCGTGTTTGCCCAAATGCTCCGCGATCGTTACGGCTGCTACTGTAGCGTGTTGCACGGCCAGGGGACATCCGACATCCCGGCCACCGACGAGTTGGAGACGGCCGACGTGGTGGTGGTGTTCGTCCGCCGCTTGGCGCTGCCCAAGGAGCAACTCGATAAGCTGCGAAAGTACGTCGACGCGGGCAAGCCACTGGTGGCCCTGCGCACGGCCAGCCATGCGTTCGATATTCACGGCGACACGCCCGAGGGGTGCGACGAATGGCCCGAGTTCGACGCTGCGGTGCTCGGCGGCAGCTACCATGGCCACGGCCCGAACACGGCCGGCACCGACGTGGCGATCACTGCCGCGGCGGCCGATCACCCGATCCTCGCCGGCGTCGCCCCGAAACCGTGGCACAGCACGGGCTCGCTCTACAACACGGCCCCGATCGCCGCCGACGCAACGCTCCTGATGACCGGTTCGCAAGGCGACACGACCGAGCCGCTCACCTGGGTCCGCCAGTACAAAGGCGGCCGCGTCTTCTACTCCGGCCTGGGCCATCCGGACGATTTCGGGCAGCCCCAGTTTCGCCGCCTGCTGCTGAACGCCGTCTTCTGGGCGATGGAGAAGGAAATACCCCAGCCACGCGGCGAGAAGAAAGCGGATTAACAGCCCGTCGATAGTCCTCGTGACGACGTTTCCGGCGGGAACGAGGGCTACGAGAGGAACTCGAAACTACGGAAATCCCGCGGCCGGGTGTCTACTCGATTTCCAGCAACGGCTCGACTTCTCCCTTGCGGGTGAAGCGGCCGGCGAGCATTTCGGTCGAGAGGTTGTGGCCCAGCAGGGTGCGGTTGGCTCGCCGGGCCAGCGAGCGGTAGATCAGCCATTGCTTCTTGCCGATGGCCACGCGAAATCCGGCGGCGATGTCCGCGGGGACAATCTCGCGATCTTGGGCGATGGTCAACTGCCGCCAGGTTGTCGGCCGGGTGATCCGGTTTTGTCTCAGGTCGAGAAACAGGGGCGCGAACATGGCCGACCCCTCGGTCGATTGGTTCAATTCCAAGACACCGCCGTCGGCGGCCAGCGAACCGATCGGCCGGCCGGTCCGCCATTCCGGCAGCGCCAGCGGCAAGACGGGGACCAAATGCCGCCCGGCAACGAGCAATCCTTCGTGGGTCTCCTCGGCCGCATCGAACGCCACGCCGTGGCCCAGCGGCAGAGATCCCCGATACGCGATCCGTCCCGGCTGGCCAAGCAACAGCGAGTCGCCCAGCATCAGGAAGCGATCCTCTCGGGCGAGCAATATATGGCGTTGCAGGCGGTGACCGCCGGCCAGATCGATCTCCAATTCGAGATAGTCGACGTCGTCGTCGCTGACCCAGCAGACTTGATCCCACGCCCCGGCCGGCTCCAGAGGGCGACCGTCGAAATGAATGTCGTAGCGCCAATCGCCCGACCAGAGCACATGGCCGTCGTTGTTCAATTCGATGCGCACCCGATGGTCGTTGTAGACCACGGCCACGCGGGGGCTCTTCGGTGCCCAATCGGTCTGGAGCACGGCGGTCTGCGCCCATTGCGATTCGGTGGGCGCCTCGGGAAGCGACGACAGGCTGGCATGCTTACCCTGCTTTTTTGCCGCCCGGGGAAGTACCAGGGCAGCGATGCCGTGGTCGTCGTGGTCGCCGCCCTGCCCGAGCGCCGCCTCGAACAATTCAGTACACCAGGCGGCGGCCGAACCCGAGCCGAGCACTTGCGAGCCGTCGCATCGGGTCATCCGCAGGGCATGGCGAACGAACCATTCGTACTGGTATTGGGCCGGATTGCTCCAGCAGCCCTTGCTCCACGCCTTGCCGATGGCGCCGCATCGAGTCCAGCAGGCCAGCAGCGGACGTAGATGGTCGAGATGCTGCCCGGCGATCACGCCTTCGCCGTCGAGCAACTCGATCAGGCCGTGGGTCAGCTTTGCCCGGGCCGTCTTCACCAGACGGCGGCAGGGGCCGATCTCGGGAAAATCGGCCGCCAAGGTCAGGGCCAGTTCGCCACAGGTCAGTTGATGCACCAGCGGCGATTCGTCGAGCGCCAGTGGATCACCGTCGGCCACCGTCGCCAGAAGATTTTCCAGCAAGGCCCACCACAACCGGGGCGAGACCAGGCCGGCCAGTCGCGGCAACGCGCCGCACCAGGCGAGCGATTCCAGAGCGTAGCCGGCGTCCGCTGCCGACGGGGCCGGTTCGTCGAGCCACTTGCGCAACAGGTCCTCGATCGACTGGCCCGGGACCCGTTTGCCGCGACGTGGAGGAGACACGCGCAGTCGATGCAGCCGCCCAAGCAGCGCGGGCGTTTCGGACCGGCTGACCGACTCGGGTAGAGCCCATTGCAGGGGCGAAACGCCGACGGGCGAGCGTTTCCGGTGCTTGGCTCCCAACTCGCGGCCGAGCAGGTGCTCGATCCAGGCCGTCCAGCCGTCGCCGTCGGCGCCGATTTCCAGTTGTCGCACGATTCGGCGTGGGGCCGATTTGTGCCACATGGCCGGGGTCGAGAGTCGAGGTGACTTGCTACCGGTGCGGTCCAAGTCCCGCCGTGAAGGAGGATTCGCTGTCATTGCCGTGCGTCGTATGGGGAATAAGGGGTTTGCTTTCGGTCGAATAGCCGGGTAGGCTCCATAGGGGTGCTAAGCGGGCATCCCCATCGGCGAGCCATCGCCCGACAAGCTAGTATCTTAGCAAGCGGTCGCCCGGTTGGCTGCCCTTGCGACCGGTTTTCGGGTGCCAATTATCCCGGTTTTTTCGGCCAAACCCATGGAAAAGCGATGAGAAAACGCAGTACACCGGTGATCTCCGGAAACTTGCCCGCCGTGGGAATGTTGATCGCGCTGACGGCATGGACGGCGGCCGCCGGCTGCCGTTGGTCGGAGGAGCCCGTCAATATGCCGGTTGCTGTCGCCCCGCCGGAGTCGTCCGCCGAGCCGGCCGAACGAGACAAGAAAGCGGTTGATCCGCCCCTGAAAGCTGCCGCTGCGGGGGACCCCGCGGCCTTGCCCCCCACAGGCGTGGCAACCGAGCCTGCCGGCCATACGGTGGCCGGTGGATATGTCCGTGACGAGGGGCGAGATCGCGAGACATCGGCCACGCACGCCGATGTCGATCACGACCATGGGGCCGCTGAAGAGGGGCAAGAAGAGGTCGGGGAGAAAGACGACGACGAAGGCAGCTCGTTCGAGATCACACCGGAAGATGAAGCCCGAATCGAGGCGGGTCTCAAGGCCGATCGAGACGCGCTGGTCCAGGACATCGTCGACATGGGCTTACCGCTGGTCGACAATCTGGCGAGCATGAAGAAGTTGACTCCGGACTATCCCGTCTGGCTCGACGCGGCCAACCGGCGCGTGGTGATGGTCGGTCGGGTGTGTAAACGGGAAGTACCGCTGGAGATGTTTGCCTGCTTGCGGGGCACCAAGGAACACGAATCGGTTGTCTCCGTGCCAACCAAGGCCTTTTTTGTACACGCCGCCCTGCTGGCCATCGGGGCGAAGGCCGATCACCCGGTCCGCTTCGATCCTAAGTACGAGCCGGCCTCGGGCAGCGAAATCGAAATCACGCTCATCTGGGAAGATCCCCAAGGCAAGCGGCGCCAAGCCCGCGCGCAGGACTGGGTGCGCGACGTTTCGGCCATCTACCGGTTCCTCGACGGCGTGGCGGCCAATCGGGTCGACGACGAACTCGACCCGGCCGACATGGTCGACTACTGGGAGCCGCTCCGCCACCCCTGGGTTTTCGGCGGCAGCTACTTCTGGACCGACGAGTTCAGTAAGAAGCAGCACTACATGGCCGAGGACGGCGATTTCATCTGCGTCTCGAACTTCGCCAGCGCCATGCTCGATCTCCCCATCCCCAGCAGCGACGGCAACGCGGCCTTGGCATACACGGGCTATGCCGAGCGCATTCCCGAGCGAGGAACCCCGGTCACGCTGATTCTCCAACCCAAGCCGGCCGAGGTGAAACCGGACGGCGAAGCCGAGTAGCCTTCAGCGTAAACTTAATCATTAAAGCCTGACCCCTTTTCCCTGAAGGAACGAAAAAGAAAACAAAAAAGCGGTCAGAACTATTTACGATGGAAAACAGTTCTGACCCCTTTTTCGTTCCCTTTTTCGTTCCCTTTTTCGTTCCCTTTTTCGTTCCCTTTTTCGTTCCCTTTTTCGTTCC
>JABMRP010001305.1 GCA_013202535.1 Planctomycetota bacterium | reverse complement strand
GTGGAGTCACGCACCGTACCGCCCTTGGCGATGTCGGCGTACGACTTGAACTTGGCAAGCCCTTTGGCTCCCTGGACGGCCAAGATCGCCCCGGTCAAGGTCGTCTTGCCGTGATCAATGTGGCCGATGGTCCCAACGTTGACGTGGGGCTTGGTCCGTTCGAAAACTGCCTTGGCCATTATTTCTCCAATTCTCCCTGCATGTAGGTCAGTCTAAACACGATGGACTGATGGATAACCGGTCTGATTCAAACGTACGAACGAAAGCCAGCCGACCTCAGAGCTGCTGATGGGATTCGGACCCATGACCTCGTCCTTACCAAGGACGCGCTCTACCAACTGAGCTACAGCAGCCGATCCAACCGCGGCCATTCCGCCTCCGGTCGACAGCCACCTCCGGGCCAACCCCGCGATCGTCCGGGAAATGGGCCCTCCATCGCGGTGGCGGACGTCTGCTGTGGTCTCGGTCAAAGAGCCCGATAGCCGGCACGCCGCGTCGCACAATCACCTCAGCCTTCTTCGGAAGGCGAACAAAATACTCCTTTTGTCGTGAATCCCGTTTCGGGGACTAGCTCTCAGGGTAGAGCGGGTGAAGGGAATCGAACCCTCGTCTTTAGCTTGGAAGGCTATGGCTCTACCATTGAGCTACACCCGCAATCCACTTGCCTCATGCGTCACTGGCGCCGCATGATCGCGATGGGGACCGCAGTGTCCGGTGCTTTTCTCCCGGCAAACCTCCACACACAACGTGTTTCACCACAAATAACCCTATCTACAGGCCTTCTAGTGGGGGGTGCAGGATTCGAACCTGCGAAGGCTGTGCCATCAGATTTACAGTCTGACCCCTTTGACCGCTCGGGAAACCCCCCTGATGATACAAACCAAAAGCCGGTTACCACACTTTCGTGGGGTCACTCTCACGAGTCGGCTTTGTGTTCCGGGCCGTTTTCATTCTCTCCAATAGGGGTTCCTCAATAGGAGCTAGCGGAGGGACTTGAACCCACAACCTGCTGATTACAAATCAGCTGCTCTGCCGATTGAGCTACGCTAGCCAATCGGCCCCATCTTCCGAACTCCCTAATATAACCAACCTACGAACCCTTGCAAGGTCGATGGGGCGGAAATTCAGTTTTCCTCGATTCTTCGGCAATCCAATCCTTGATTTCACTCGAAAATCCATGCGAAAACAGGTTGAAAATTCAAACCGTCCGCGGAAGAAGATCCCGCATCCGCTTTCCCGTGCCGCATCATCCGGAGAACTTTGCGACACACGCCGCCAACTCGGGAGGCAGGGTGACGTTCGGCTACATACCTCCATTAAGGCATGTAGAACCAAGCAACAGAAGGGTGTTCAGAGGTGTCCTCCGTCCACCATTGCGAGCCGACCGCACGTGTTATCGACTAGTCGTCCAATCCGGGGATCTCAATATTCTCTTCCTGGGCTGCCTTGCGGAGTTTGTTCAGGGCTCGCGCCTCGATCTGCCGGATCCGCTCCTTCGTGACCCCCATGACCGCTCCTACTTCTTTCAGGGTACGCGGCTCGTGGCCGCGATCCAACCCGAACCGGCTGATGATAATCCTTTGCTCCCGTTCGTCAAGGCGCCCGAGAATTTTTCCCACCTGGCTCTCGCGCTCCATCTGCGCCGCTTCCTGCTCGAAGACGTCGCTGCGCATGTCCGCCGTGCTGCCGAACATCTCGCCGTGGCTGGTGCGAAAGCGGTCGCGGACCCGGTGTTCGTCGGGAATGGTTCGGGCGAAATTCTTCATGATCGCCCAGCTCGCATAGGTGCTGAACTTGTTGCCCCGGGCGAAGTCGAATTTTTCCACCGCGCGGATCAACGACATATTGCCGTCGCTCACCAGCGCGAAGAAATTGTCGGCCGGCCCCACGTGTCGCTTGGCAATCGAGACCACCAATCGCAAGTTCGAGCGAATGATCTCGTTCTTCGTCTCGGCCATCATCTCGTAATCTCGATCGATCTGATCCATCAGGCCCTTGCGCGGTCGGGACGGATCGAGTTGCTCGCGCAACTTGCTCGCCTTGTGTTTCAGGTAGTTCATCTTCCGAAACAGGTGGACTTCCTGCTCCCGCGTCAACAGCGGGATGGCGTACAGGCTGGCCAGATACGGGGGCAAACCGCTCGGCAACCGCGGCTTGCGCGCCGTGGCCTCCGACTTGGGCGACGGCTTCAGGATGGCCCGCTCCTGCTTCTCGGCAACGCGCGGGAATTCCTCGTTGGGGATGTAGTCCAGCGGAAGACTCATGATCCGATCGGCACGCATCTCGCTGATCGTCCGATAGATGCTGCTCTTGGTGCGGCAGAAGCGGCGAGCCAAAACCTCGACCGACGTGCCGCGCCGATACTGACGGTAGATCTTTTTCCTGGTTTCCGGTCGTAGCGGACCGCTCTGTTCGGGAAAGACGGCGATCTGGGTATTATCCCGGTCGAATTGCTTGAGCGTGTAACGGATCGTCTCGGCGCTGCGGCCGGTCCGACGGGCCAGGCGCTTGGTCACTTCCGACGGACATCCACCCGCCTCGGCCAGCCGACGCGCCCAGCGAACGATTCGATCCCGTTCCCCTTGCGACAATTGGCTGAAATGGGCTCCGCGTTGAATCCGCTCCTTGTTATGAACCACGAACCGATCCACCGAACTGGCGAGAAACCCGACGCGTTTGCGGCCGCCAAACACGAATCGACGGCTCACCAGCCCCTGGCGGCGCCAGCGGGAAATGGTCTTCGTCGACACCTGGAACAACCGGCTGAGTTCGTCGCCCGTCATCACTTTTTCGCCGGCTCGCTCGGCCGAAACATTCGCCGAGTCGGAAACGTCTTCCACAAACAATCGCAAGTCGTGCTGGGCCTCGCCGCCGCTCAGCCTCAAATGCGGATACGCTTGCGGGCGATAATCGGTGACGCGGAAGCAGAGGTATTCGTACGTATAGGTTCGCTCAGACTCCAACTCGCCGAGCAGCTTTTCCGCCCGGTTGGCCTGTTCGATCTTCTTCTCGCGCGGTGCAAATCGAACTTGCTGATCGCGGAGCTGACGCATCGCCGGATTGAGATAGTCGCTATGCATGGGAGTTCCTTTCTCACGAGAATCCGTGGCGTTTGTTGCCTCGACTTCTTGTTGTCTCGACTCCTTCGTGCGAGGTCGACTTCCCCAAGGAAGCCAGTGGGCCGTCCATGGCCGCGGGGATTCACGCCGAAGTTAATCTGTTTTGAAATCATGAACCAATGGGCGAATTTTAACAGATTCTCCTTGCAATAAACAGCAAAATTCTTTCGATCCGTCCAAATTTCTCCCGATTTCCCGAAATTGGCTCTACAGAGGGGGGCAGATCGCCCGTCTTACCCCCCAATGTTAATGGGACATGCTTCTCTACGCACAAGAAGACGCCATTGGTCGCGAAAAGTTCACCTCGCCAACAAATCGAGGCGGTCCGTCTTCTTCAGCCGTTATTGACGTTCATCCCGCCGCGCAGGTTACATCCCTGCGGCGTTACTCCGGGGGATAGGTGGTGCCACTGGTCGTGATCCGTCCGCAATACGACGTGCCCCGAAAGCTGGGCAGCGGATGAGTATTCGCGAAGCTGTGTCGATTTCTTGACAAGAAAACCGGCCTAATCGGCACATCCATAACTTTACGATGGATTATCTTCGCCCGTTGGGTCGATCTAGCGACTGGATTCCACAGAAACAGAACGGGAGCTATGAAGCAGCCCCCATTGTAATGGATTCCGTGCTCTCTTGTCAACCATTTGGGAGAAGCCAGCGATGTGTCATTCGAGGATTTCCTATGATGTGGTCTTCGTCGTTTGCACTGCGGTGGGGATCGGTTCGGCGGCAAAGGGTGCGGACCAAACCACTTACGCCCTGCAAAGCGCTTGCCGGCCGGGCCACACGCAACGAGTCAAGGCCACGCTGGATTTGGACGGCGAGCTGAAAGTGCCCGGCGAAAAGGGCCTGGAGTCGGTACCGATCCGTGTCGTAGGCAACTTGGCCTACGATGAACGGCTCGTTCGTTGGGATCCCAGCCTCGCCCAAGGGGTTGCTTCGATCCGCCACTACGATCGGGCCGACGCCGTGATCGAAGTCGAGGGGACGACCGCGAAACGCCAGCTTCGGCAGCAGCGACGGTTGATCGGGGCGGAAGTCGGCAAACAGGGGGCGACGCTGTTTTCTCCCCAGGGCCAATTGACCCGCGAGGAGTTGGATCTGGTCGACGTCGTCGGCAATAGCCTCCTGTTCGACCTCCTCCTACCGCGGGGGCCGGTCAAAGTGGGCCAATCCTGGGAGCATTCCAAGGAAGTCGTGGCCTTGTTGCTGGGGCTGGAGGAAGTGGCCGACACCGATCTGCGGAGTGTGTTGCTGGAGGTCAACGATCGGGAGGCGACGCTCCAGCTCAGCGGAACGACCGAAGGGGCCATCGGCGGCGTGACCAGTCGGATCGCAGCCAAGGCGAAGTACATGTTCGACTTTCGCGCCAAACGGGTCACTCGATTGGGGATGGCGGTTAAGGAGCAGCGCGAGATCGGACATGCCGCGCCGGGGTTGGAGGTGACGGCCCGACTGCAAATGACGATCGTTCCTTCCCGGCAGTCGCCCCATCTGACCGATCGGGTGGTGGCCGAGCTGCCGACCACCCCGACCGCCGAACTGGAGACACTGGTTTACCGGCCGGTCGCCGGAGGATGCCGCTTGGCGCACGATCGCCGCTGGTTCGTGGCCGAAGAGGATCCTCGGTCGACGGTCATGCGGATGATCGACCGCGGCGAGTTGGTCGCGCAGTGCAACATCGCCTGGCTGCCTCGGATTGCCGTGGAAAACCTGCCCACGCTCCGGCAGTTTCAAGAGCAGGTCGAGCAAGGCTTGGGCAAGAACTTCGGACAGTTCGTCAAGGTCGGGCAGTGGGCCAGCGGCGCCGACTACCGAGTCTTTCGGGCGATCGTCGACGGGCAGGCCGCCGAGTTGCCGATCCGCTGGGTCTACTACTTCCTGGCCGATCAGTACGGACATCAGGCGGCGCTGGTCTTCACGGTGGAAGGCAATCTGGTCGAGCGTTTTGGCGACGCCGACCGCCTGTTCATCGAAACGTTGAGTTTCACTGAGGAAGAGGACCAGGCCGATCCGGACGGAAGCCAGCCGGACGACGGCGGACTGGCACGCCGGAACGAGTAGCGTGAAGACGTCGATCACCCAACACACACCGCCACCACTGGCACCCAAAACCAATCCTACCGGCGCGCAAAAAAAGCCGTCGCACCGCGTTGAAGCGGCGCGACGGCTATTGGATCAAACCTCCCGACGATTGCGAGCGGATGTGGCGCTGCGAGACGAGCGAGGGTCTGGCGTGCTAGGCACGAGCCGTTTGCGACCCCAAGCTCACGCTAAAATTGGCACCTCCGTCGGAATAGGCCACGGGAGGCCTGAACATTTTCAAGCTTGGTTCGTTTCTCCATGCAGTATGACTGCTATACAATATCGGCAGGATCGGTCCTGCTCTACGGTCGAATCGGCACGACTATTTCCACCGTCGGATTCCAACGGGGTTTGCCGCCGATCAACCCAGCTATTCTATTTTACCTCAAGAAAGCGAACTGGCTAGCGAAGTTGCCGGGAAAAGCGGAAAATTGGCCGCTTTTTCCCGCCCGCGAACCTTCGCCCGAACGGGCCGACTCGTTGCCGGACACTCGTTGACTTCTTCCGGGGTCACTTCTTCTGAATCCATACGTTGCGGTAGTGGACTTTGTTGCCGTGACCTTGCAGGTGGATCGGGCGAGGTCCTGCCGCTTCGCCCTGGCGTCCGGCCGTGTGGTTCGGCAATTCGACGTCGTCGTGAATCAACACACCGTTGTGCCGGACGGTAATCCGCGCGTTGGTCGTCTTCTTTCCCGAGGCGTCGTACTTCGGCTCGGTGAAATCGATGTCGTAGGTTTGCCAGACCAGCGGCGGGAAGCACATGTTGACGTCGGGTTCCTTGATCTTGTAGAACCCGCCGCACTCGTTGTTGCGGCCTTCCAGTCCGAACGAATCGAGCACCTGAATCTCGTAGCAATCGTGGATATACACGCCGCTGTTGGAGCGTCCCTGGCCGCCGGCCTTGGGCATCCACGACAGGCGCAGTTCGAGGTGCAGCTTGTAGCTGCCGAATTTCTCCTTGGTGGTCGTACCGGAGAGGAGCGTCTTCATCTCGGTCAGATGCCCCCCCTCGAAGGCCTCGGCGCTGGTGCCGTCGAACAACACGACGGCGCCCGCCGCCGGCTTGGCCTCAAGTGTCGGGCTCTTTCGCTCGACGCGCTGTAAGCGGATGGTTCGCTTTCCCTCGGGATCGGTGAGCGTCAACTGTCCGCCGGCGATGGAGCCTTTCAGGTCGTCGCCCTTGATGACCACGGTATCTTCCTCGCGCCCGGCTTCGACGCGGACCCGTTTGTCACCCTTCTTCCACCCGTCGCCGGGCAGTCCGCCGGCGAGGATGAACACCTCGAATCGCCCGTCGCCGCGGCCGATTACCTGTGCGCCGACTTTGCCGTCGGAGCCGTCGGGCAGCGGGCCCTTGCCCTCGTATTCTCCTTGCACGCCGAAATCCGGGTCGGCTTGCGCTTCGGCCGGGTCGGTCGTCTCATGCTTCTGGTCCGCCGCGATGCTCGCCGTGGCGACCAACAGAAATGCGGTCAGCAGACAGATCAAGTTCCGTGTCATGTTGAGTCCTCCCATGCAGTCGTGTTTGTTTAGCGAATTGGTTTGCGGGCGTGACCCGCGCTAGGGTTTCTCCGCGGGGGGGGTTCTTGGTCGGGGGTCGAAGCAGGCCAGGATCATACCCACCGCCAGGAGACCGATGGCCCAGAGTGCTTCGTAGCTGCGGTTATCGAGAGCCCACGAGATGCTCGACCAGACCATGAACAGGCTCGACCCGCAAAACAGAAGCGGGATGACCGGATACCAGGGCACGCGGTAAGGCCGCGGCGTGTCGGGCTCGCGGTAACGGAGCACGAAGAGCGAAACGCCGGCCAGCAAGAAAAAGATCCAGAAGACGGGCGTGGTGAAGACGACCAGACTCTTGAACCCCCCCTCGTAAAGCCCGAACCCGACGATCAGCGCCAGCGTGATGGTTCCTTGAACCAGCAGCGAAATGACGGGGGTTCCGAGCCGTTTGTGCCAGTTCCCCAGCCACGAAAAAGCACGATGCTCGGTTCCCATGGCATAGTAGATTCGCGAGCCGGTGAAGATCATGCCGTTGATCGATCCGAGAGCGGAGAGGCAGATCAGCAGGCTGATTGCCTTGCCGCCCAATTCACCGAATCCGAGCCGTGCCACGTCGGAGGCCACCGCGCCGGAATGGCGTACGCCTTCCATTCCCAGCGCGCAGACGAAGGCAAAGGTTATCAGCACGTAAAGCACCGTTACGGCGACGGTACCCAACACCAACGCGCGAAGAATGTTCTTCTTCGGATTGCGCACTTCAGCCCCGACATAGCCCATTTCGTTCCAACCGCCGTAGGTATAGAGAACCAGGATCATGGCCAGGCGGAAGTCCATGCCTCCGTCGCCCGTGAGGCTCAACGAGCAATTCTTCCCGCTTCCGTAGAGCAGGCCGACCACGACAATGGCCAGCAGTCCTCCGACCTTGACTACCGTCAGCAGGTTTTGCGTCCACTTTCCCTCGCGGACCCCCGCGATATTGATGGCCGTGAGCACGAACATGGCCGCCGCGGCATAGATCATCAGCGCGTGGCCACCGTTGCCCAGGGGCCAAAGAACGTTGGCGTATCGCGCGAAGACGTAGGCGACCGCGCCAATGGAGCCCGGGCGAACGATCCACAGTTGGGCCCAGGCGAAGAGAAAACCCAATGCCCGGCCAAACGCCCGGGTGAGATAAAGATAGTCGCCGCCTTCTTTTGGATAGGCGGTCGCCAACTCGGCATAGCAGAGCGCCCCGATGAGCGAAAGCAAGCCGCCGAACACCCAGACGAGGATCAGCGCGCCGAACGAGGGAACGCATCCGGCGATGACCGGGCTCACCTCGTAGATGAACGAGCCGATAATGATCCCCACGATGATGTTCGTGGAGTCGAATAGGGAGAGCTGCCGCTTGGGGGCGGCGGGCTCGTCGGTCTGATTGGCAGATGTGGTGTCGGACATAGGGCTCTAGGATAGGCGCCAACGTGGGCTGGTGGAAGTCCCCAAGGTTCGCGTATACCCGAAATGGGGGGCAACGAGGATCGTCGGCTTCGACCGGCCGTTTCTTCTTCCCAGCATGTCTCCGACCGGGGGGACCGCGGAACATCCGGCGCCGCACTGGACGGGCGCTGGGGAAATGTTAGGATAGAGGGCTCCTACCCCGCTGGTTTCCTTCCCCAACACAGGCCGCGCCGCGATCCGGTGGCGGAACAAGACGTCGGTATGACCAAGAAAGAAGAAGCCCTAAGTGTCGAGGGCGTTGTGACTCAGGCCCTGGCCAACACGCGATTCCGCGTCGAGTTGGAGAACGGCCATCAGGTGATCGCTCACGTGGCGGGAAAGATGCGTAAACACTTTATCCGCATCGTCCCAGGCGACAAAGTCACCGTCGAGTTGTCACCCTACGATCTCACCAAGGGCCGGATTACCTATCGCGAGCGGTAGACTTCCCCTCCTGGAAGCCTCGTTCCCGTGATCTGTGTGGGAACCAGATCCCAATCGTGTACGATGGCCCTGCGTGGCCATCGACAGTTCTGGATCGACGGGCTGGGAAGCCCATCGTACAGAGGCTTCCGCTACGGCAACGTGAAGCGCTGCGGCGCGAGGGAGATTTTTCCTCCCCATTCTCCAAGAACTCCCCGTTTCGGGCGAATCCCCACTAGTGAGATATTGCGCGCGGAGGGAGAACCGCGCTGCTTACCCCTAGCGAGAGGGAGAATAGCCCGATGAAACATCTGCCCAGATGCGCGGCGGTCGCCGCTCTTGTGTTGAGCGTGTCGGCCGTCGGGCCAGCGCGAACTGCCCGCGGAGCCGACCTGAAGCCGTTGGTTGTGGTGTCGGTCTCGGGATACGACGAGCTGTTGGGCGACATCGAGTTGGTCGGCCGTTTGACCGGCAATCCCGACGCGGTCAAGTGGGTCCAGCGCACGATTGCCACGGTCACCAGCGATCAGGGATTGGCCGGGCTGGACAAGACGAGGCCTTGGGGGGCCGTGGTTCAGATCGATCCCGACGTGGCCGGCCAGAGTGGCATGGCCGAGCCGTTGAAACTGCTGCCCGGTTACGGAGTGCTGCCGATTACCGACCTGCCGGCCTTCCTGGGAGCTCTGGAAAACGTGGTCGGCCGGCCCGAGCAGCCCCAAGACGGGATCTTTCGCCTCGGCGGCCCGCGCAATGCGCTCTACTTGAAACAAGCGGGCCAGTGGACGTTCGTCGCGCCGTCGATCGAGTCGCTCTCCGACCTGCCGGAGAAGCCCGACGTTCTGTTTGCCGATCTGGCCGAGGAATTCGATCTGGCGGTACGTTTCCATGCGACCAACCTGCCGGACACTCTCCGGGAGACGCTGGTCGCGGAGTTAAGAAAGGGGGCCGCCCGCGATACGCAGCAGAGGCCGGGTGAGGAGGACGACGAATTTGCGCTTCGCCGACGGCTTTCCGATCACGTGCTGCAGTCGATCATCAGGCTGGTCAACGAAACGGACGAGGTGACTCTCGGCTGGGCGCTGGACCACGACGCCCAGAAGACGTTCGGCGAACTTCGCGTGACGGCCCGCAAGGGTACGCAAACGGCCCGGGACATGGCCGGTCTGGCCAAGCTGCAAAGCGCCTTCGGCGGGTTTGTGATACCCGGCGCCGCACTGACGGCCCGGTGGACTCACCAGGCGGCGTCCGGCGATGCCGATCAGGTGGTTGCGGTCATCGACGCGCTTCGCAAGCGGGTCATCGAGGGGATCGAGCGAGACGTACCCGAGAAAGACGTCGAGGACGCCAAGCGGCTGGCCGGCCAGTTTATCGACGCGGTTCGTGCCACGGCGTCCGGCGGTCGAATGGACGGCGCGGCGGCCTTGATTCTCGACACCGAGGTGGCCACGTTTCTGGCCGGTGGGCACGTCGCCGAGGCGACAAAGGTCGAAGGCGTTTTCCGCGAATTGGCCGAGAAATTTCGCCAGGAGCAGCCGCTGGTCGGTTCCTGGTTGAAGCTCGACGCCGACACCTACCGGGGCGTGCGTTTCCACACGCTGACCATTCCGATTCCCGAGGAATCCGCGACCCCCGAGAAGGCCGAGGAGCGCGAGAAGATCGTGCAGAAGATCGGTCCTTCGGCCGAGATGGTGGTCGGCTTCGGCAAGGAAAGTGTCTACTTCGCCGCGGGACGCGACGCGATGAAAACCTTGAAACAGGCGATCGAGAAGTCCGAGTCCACCGGCACCCAGACGGTCGCTCCGTTGCGTGTCTCGGTGGCCGTGAAGCCGATCGCGCAGTTCCTGGCCGAGGTGGGCAAGCAGCGCGACCAGGCCAAGGCGGCCGACGCGGTGGCCGTGCTGGAATCCGTGGTGGGCAACGATCACGTCAACTTTGTCATCCGGCCGATCGAGCAGGGCGTGGCCATTCGCCTTGAGGCGGAGGAAGGAGTGCTGAAGCTGGTTGGGAAGATGGTCTCCAACCAGTAGTCCGTCTAAGAGTTCCAAGGGTCCGCGGAGGTTGTGACTTGGGCCACGGCTCGAGCAAATCCCCCCAAAAGCATGACTCGGCGCCGGTGAGGGCCCCATCCGGCGGCACTTGGTTCGGAGGAATCTCCCGCGGGGGATTTCGCCGACACCCGTGCCGGGTATCTGGTACGGGTCGACTATGCGGTGTACACTTTGCCTGATGTTTTTGTGTGATGACCTTTTTTCTGGCAGCGTCGCGTTCTGCTCGGGCGGCGATATCGCCAAACCAACGTAACCGCTTTGAAAAGGAGTACCTGTTGTGAGAAGAATGCTTATGTCGGCGCTGGCCGTCGCCGTGGTTCTGGGGATGTCGGCTCCAAGTTGGGCGCAGTTCGAGGGGCTCGGCGGCGGAGAAGCCAAGCCGCTGGTCCGGATCTGTCTGTCCGGCTACGACGAATTGGTGGGCGACGCCGATTACCTCGGCGGTCTCGGCGGCGCGGCCGGAGTGGCCAAGAAGATCGAGGATCAGATCAACAAGGCGACCGGTGGCAAGGGACTGGCGGGCTTCGATAAGTCGAAGCCGCTGGGAGTCGTCATTTCGACCGACGGCCTGGTCGGCTTTCCCGTAGTCGCCTTCCTGCCGATCACCGATCTCTCCAAGCTGATCGAAGCGATGGAAGCGTCGCCCCTGGCGGCTTCCGACGAAGCGAAGATGGTCATCGGCATGCTCAAGCCCATTGCCGAGGCGCCCGCCGGCAAAGTGGTTGAAGCGAACGTGCCACCGATGGGGCCCGTTTATTTCAAGCAAGACAAGAAAGGCGGATGGCTTCTCGTAGCCCAAAATAAAGACGATCTGGAAAGCCTCCCCAAGGATCCGGTCGATGCGCTGGGCGGGATGCACGAGAAGTACGATCTGGCCGCGCGTGTCGAGATCGCCAATATCCCACCGTTCTTCCGGAATTTGCTGATCGACAACTTGGAGATGGGCGCCGACATGGGCACCGAGCCGATGGCCGGCGAAACCGACGAGGAGTTTAAGGCCCGCAAGGCGGTGGTCGAGCGGATGATCGCGCAGGTCAAACAGGCGGTCAACGAGTTGGAGCAGATCACCGTGGGTCTGGCCGTCGATCGGAGCGCCGGCACGGCGTTCCTGGAATTCGAGATGACCGCCAAGGAGGGAACGGATCTGGCCGCCGAAGCGGCCGAGATGAAGAACACCAAGACCGACTTCGCCGGCTTCCTTCTGCCCGACGCCGCGATGACCGCCGTGGCTGCCGGCGAGCTGAGCGAATCCGACGTGGCCCAACTCAAGAACATGGTCGACACCTTCCGGGCCAACGCGATCAAGGAGTTGGAATCCGAGGGCCTCAGTGCCGCGGAACTTGCGATGACGCGGCAACTGTTGGACGACGTCTTCACCGTGCTGGAGAAGACGGTCGACGGCGGAAAACTCGACTTCGGCATGGCCTTGAAGCTCGAAAAAGGTGGCTCGGTCGTGCTGGCCGGTGGCCGGCTGGCCGATGGAAAACGGTTGGACAAAGTACTGAAACAGATCGTCGGGATCGTCAAGAAGGAAAACCCCGAGGCTGCCAAGATGATCCAACTCAACGCCGCCAAGCACAACGGCGTTAATCTCCACGTGGCGAAGATTCCCAGTTCGATGATCGAGGACGAGGCAGCGCGACAGATCGTCGGCGACGAAATCGAAATCGTGGTGGGCATCGCCAAGGACCGGGCCTACTTTGCCGCCGGTAGCAACGCGGTCGAGGCGCTCACCGAGGTGATCGACGCGTCGGCCGATCAGGCCGGCAAGAACGTCGCGCCGATGACCATGACGATCGCCGCGGCCCCCATCGCCCGGTTTATCGCCGACATCGCGCCCGAACCCGAGGTCAAGGAAATCGCCGGGAAAATCGCCGAGATCCTTGAATCCTCCCAAGGCAAGGACCATCTGACCATCACCGCCAAGGCGATCGAGCGAGGAAGTTCGCTTCGCATCGAATTCGAAGAAGGCGTCATGAAAGCCATCGCCACTGCGGCCGCTCAAGAAGCCGACACCATGGGCAGGATACCTTCCAAAGAGAAGAGCGAAACCTTCCCGGCCGAGAAGTTCTAGGAACCTCCGACCGACCGTCGAAGATGTCCAGACCACTCGCCACGCCTTCGGAGACCGCTCCGGGGGCGTTTTTTCTTGGTTCTTCCCGTCCACTTCACTTCCGGCGGTCGATCCGGTATCGTGTTAGAAGTTGCTTCTGGTATTTCTCGACTCCCCTGGCCCGGCCGATCCCGCATGTCTGATACCTCCACCTTCAATACGATGCGAACCGAAATCGCCGGGATCGACGTCCTCGATCTGGCCCGCCGGTTCGGTACCCCCACGTTTGTCTACGACGCGGCGACGATCCTCCGGCGGCTGGCCGATCTGAAGGCCTTCGACCACGTGCGTTACGCACAGAAGGCCTGTTCCAATCTGGCGGTGGTCGATCTGGTTCGCCGCCACGGGGCGCTGGTCGATTCGGTCAGCGCCGGCGAAGTCCACCGGGCTCTGGCCGCCGGATACACGCCCGAGGGAACACCCCCGCCGGTCGTCTACACGGCCGATGTGTTCACCCGCGAGTCGCTCGATCTGGTGGTGGAGAAGAATATCCACGTCAACTGCGGCTCGATCGACATGATCGATCAGCTCGGCGCCCGTGCTCCCGGCCGCCAGATTACGCTGCGCATCAACCCCGGTTTCGGACACGGACACAGCCAGAAGACCAACACCGGCGGAGCCCAGTCGAAGCACGGCATCTGGCACGACCAGATCGACCAGTGCATCGGGCGGGCCGAGGCCCACGACCTGACGATCGCCGGGCTGCATGTCCACATCGGATCGGGAACCGACCTGGAACATCTCTCCCAGGTATGCGGGGCGCTGGAAAAGGCGGCCTTGACGGTGGGGCCAAGCGTCACTTCGATCAGCGTCGGCGGCGGGCTGCCCATTCCGTACCGCCAAGGTGAAACCCGGGTGGATCTCGACGCCTACTATGCCCTGTGCGACGCCGCCCGCAAGCGGCTCGCGCAACAGTTCGGCCATCCGGTGACCCTGGAGATCGAGCCGGGCCGATACCTGGCCGCCGAAGCCGGTTACCTGATCGCCGAAATCCGGGCCGTCAAGCGGCAGGCCGACAATCTCTTTTATCTGGTCGACGCCGGGTTCAACAATCTCGCCCGGCCTATCCTTTACGGCGCTTACCATCCGATGTCGATTGCCCCCGCCGACGGTCGCACGGATCGCCAAGAGCGGGACGTGGTGGTCGGCGGCCCGTTGTGCGAGTCGGGCGATATCTTCACCCAGGAGGAGGGCGGTTTCGTCGCCCACCGCCGCCTGCCCGAGGCAACCGTCGGCGATCTGCTGGTAATCGAGTGTGCCGGCGCGTACGGAGCGGTGATGGGTTCCAACTACAACTCCCAACCCATGGCCGCCGAAGTCCTGCTCGAAGACGGCCAGGCCCATCTCGTGCGCCGCCGTCAGACCTTCAACGAGATGATCCAGGGCGAGTCGATCGTATAGTTTCGTCTAGCCCGGGCACTCGCGCCCGGCGCCCGGGTTCGTATTGAGAAATCACACGGATATCGCCGGAGGCTCACGCAGAGGCGCGGAGCACGCGGAGGTTCCTCGAGTCTTCTTGGTTGGGATACGTCACATGCGCTGTTATTCCCGCAATTCATACGCCAGCACCTTTCGATACACCGACTCGAAGAGCCCCTCCGCGTGCTCCGCGCCTCTGCGTGAGCTCCCTTTGCTCTCCGAAGCGTGAACCGTTACCAAACCGGAGCCAACCACCATGCCCGAAACCCCCACACAAGAACAAATCGACCAAATCACCGCCGCCCTGGCCGGGGGCCGAAAGATCGAGGCGATCAAGATCTATCGCGGGGCCACCGAAAAGGGCCTCGCCGAAGCCAAGCAGTTTATCGACGCCCTGATTCCCCAGCTTATCGAGCAGGATCCGGAAAAATACGCCAACCTCTCCGCATCCAAGGGCGCCGGATGCACTTCGGTCCTGCTGCTGGGACTCGTGGCGGCGGTCCTCTGGTTCGTTTGAATGTGCATAGAGCCCCCACGGCACCCGGGTGCGAAGAATTCTCTCTTGACACGCCCCACCCTCGTGCCGTATAGGTAGCCCCCTTTTGATTGCGGTCCCTTTGCGCGCGGAGTGTTGCGATGCCACGGCTTGCTTGGGTGTGCGTTACGCTGTTGGCGTCCATTCTCACGACGCCGGCTTCTGCTCAGTCGGACGACCCGTTGCTGCCAAGTCACCGGCCGGCGGATGATCGCCCCCCGGGCAACATCCTCTGGTGCAATCCGTGGCAATACCAGCCGGTGTTGCGGCCGTCGGACCCGGCCGTCACGTGGCAGACGCCGAGCGGGCAAGATTCGACCGCGCCGGGTGAGGTGTTGCCGAGCGATCAACCGAATCTCGAAGTCCCGGCAAGCGAAATGTCCGCCGATTGCGATGCGGCGGGCGAGACAACCGAAGACTCCGAGGCGTCGGACGAGGTGGTTTGCTTCAAGCCGCTCGACGAGTTCATCGGCTATCGTTGCGGCGAGCATTCTTGGGACTGGATCTTCGGCGGCGGCGACCAGTTCGGGATGTTCTCGATCGCGCTGGACCACTATCAGTGGCCAGGCGAGGACTCGGGGTTCGGCGTGGGGATGCATTTCCACTTCCTCGACGGCCCGGAAAGAGCCGAAATGCCCCCGAGGGTCTTCGATTTCAGCCTCGCCTACCAATCGCGGGAGCAGATGGGGGCTTTCAGCTACGACGTCGCCGGAGCGGTGATGGCGTCGAGCGATTTCGAGGGCAGCAGCCGCGAGGGGATTCGCTTCCCCAGCCATGCCGTGGGCTATCTACGCGTGAATCCGAAGACGGAACTCGTCTTCGGGATCGACTACCTGGACCGGGGCGACCTCAAACTGCTGCCGGTCGGCGGGCTCATCGTCGTACCCCATCCGGACGTGCGGCTGGAGATCGTCTTCCCCAGGCCGCGTGTCTTGTTCCGCCTGACCGACAAACATCGGCTGTTCGTTCGCGGCGAGTTGGGCGGCGGCACCTGGGCCGTGGAACGCTATCGAGCGATCGACGATCTGGCCACCTACCGCGACCTGCGGCTGGGCATCGGCGTCGAGAGTCTCGGCTCCAAGGGCCGCCGATCGATCATCGAGATCGCCTACCTCTTCTCCCGTCGCTTCGAATTCACCTCCGGCGACGGCGACTACGCCCCCGACGACACGGCCATGATTCGGTTGGCAAGCGGGTTCTGACCCCGCCGTGACACACAAATCCCGCCGGCTTGCCCGGCGGATGGTTCGGCTTCCTACTACATGACGGCGGGATTTGTGGAGTGCAAGAAGGCACTTGCCCCCGTGCCATTGGATTCCTGCCCCTCCCCGCCGTAAAATAAACAGCGACCCTTGCCGGCGAGCCCGGCCCCTTTTGGTGACATGTCCGATATGTCCTCTTCAACCCAGGAAAACGCCATGACCCAATCCAACAACGCTCCGAACACGACTCGCCGACAGTTCCTCAAGCGGACCAGCGCACTGGCCACGGGTGCGGCCGTGCTCGGCGGTGCTATTCCCGCAGTGCATGCGGCCGAGGATAATACCATTCGCTTGGCACTGATCGGCTGCGGCGGACGCGGCAGTGGGGCGGTGGGCAACGCCCTGAATACGAAGGACCAGGGCCCGATCAAGCTGTACGCGGCGGCCGATCTGCACGAGAATCGCATGGAAGCCTCCCTCAAAGCGCTCACCAAGCGACACCCGGACCAGATCGATGTCTCGGCCGACCGCAAGTTTCTCGGCTTCGACTCCCACAAGCGGGCCATCGATGTGCTCCGACCCGGCGATATCGCCCTGTGTACGACCCGGGCGTACATCCGTTCGCTGCACGTCGAGTACGCCGTCGACCGGGGCATCCACGTCTTCATGGAAAAGCCCTTTGCGGCCGATCCGATGGGTCTGAAGCGGATGCTCCGTGCGGGCGAAGCAGCCGATAAGAAGGGGGTG
>JABMRP010001304.1 GCA_013202535.1 Planctomycetota bacterium | reverse complement strand
TGTCCGCTCACACGAGGAGTTGCGCTATGATCCACGTTCAGCAAACCTTCCGCTCTCTGGCGGTGCTCGTCGCCTTGGCGACCGTCTCTGTTTGTCCTTCCGCTCGCGGCGAGGACGAGTCGCCCTCGATGAAAGTCGGCTTTGCCGAGCGCGACATTACGCCCGAGATCGGCATGGAACAGCCGGGCGGTTACGGCAAGGCTTACCACGGTTCGATTCACGATCCGTGCAAAGTGCGCGCGGTGGTGTTCGACGACGGGAAGAAACGCGTGGCGCTGGTCGGCGTCGATGCGCTGGTCGTGCGACGGCCGCTGGTCGAAGCCGCGAGAAAGGCCATCGAAGCGAAATGCGGAATTCCGCCCGAGTGCGTGCTGATCGGCGCTTCCCATTCCCATTCCGCGGGTCCGACGGGAATGATTCTGCCGGGTGAGTACGACCACGCAACGGCCGACGTACGGGCGCTGGCCTACGAGAAATCGTCGTGTGCCGACGCGAAGTACCTGGCGACCGTCGAGCGGGAAATCGTCGCGGCCGTCCGCGCCGCCGACTCCGCCGGGGTCGAGGCGCGTTGCGGTGCCGGCAGCGGAGAGGAAGGCACCGTGGCGTACAACCGGCGGTTTCGCATGAAAGACGGGCTGACGTTTACGCATCCGCGTCAGGGCAATCCCGAGGTGGTCGAAGCGGCCGGTCCGATCGACCCCGAGGTCGGCGTCATCGGCGTATGGGACCACGACGGCAAATTGCTCGGGTGCGTGGTCAACTACGCCTGTCACGCGACCACGAGTCCCGGTGGTGCTTCGGCCAACTGGATCTACTATATGGAACAAGTGATTCGCGGGTCGCTGGGCGAGGATGCCGTGGTCGTGTTCCTGGCCGGGGCCTGCGGCGATATCACCCAAGTCGACAATAGGAGCCCCTACACGTTTCCCCAACGCGAGAAGTGGGCCCGGCTGGTCGGCGGATGCGTGGGAGCCGAGGCGGTCAAGGTGCTGCTGAAAATGGAACCGGGGGCCTTGGTTCCACTGGATGCCCGCTCGAAGCAAATCGAGATTCCCCGGCGGGTACCGAGCCCGGAGCGCGTTGCACGGTGCCGCGAACTGGTCGCCAAGGATCCCAAGGAAGTCGGCGCGGCCGAGTGGACGTTTGCCAAAGAGATCGTCTTGCTCGATGCGCTGTTGGCCAAGGCAACGGTCGTGCCGGTCGAGGTACAGGTGGTCCAAGTGGGGCCCGCGGTGTTTGTGAGCAACCCGGCCGAGTTCTTCTGCCAGCTTGGGCTCGACATCAAGGCGGGCAGCCCGTTTCCGCTGACCTTTCCCGTCGAATTGGCCAACGGATGCGTCGGCTACGTTCCCACGGCCGAAGCGCTCGGGCCGCGGGGCGGCGGCTACGAAACCCGACTGACCAGCTACAGCAATCTGGTCCCTACCGCGGGGAAAACACTGGTCGACGCGGGCTTGGCACTGGTCGGGCAACTCACCCCTGGCGTTATTCCCACGCGCCCCAAAGCCGCGCCATTTAGCGGCCAAGGCTGGTCGTACGGCAGCGTGCCGCCGGAATTGGAGTGAGCCGTGCGGGCTAGAAGCCCGCCGGCGCCGGCGAGCCGCAGAGGAGGACTTCCTGCAATTGTTCCGGCAGGAACGGCTTGACGATGAAGTCCTGGGCCCCCTTGCGAATGGCTTCGGAAATCAACTTCGTCTGGTTCAGGGCACTGATCACGTAGATCTTTGCCTCGGGATCCTCGGCAAGGATCCGTTGCAGAGCCCAAAGTCCGTCGGTCTCGGGCATGACAATGTCCATCGTGACCGCGTCGGGCTGGAGTGCCCGGTACAGGTCGAACGCTTCGCTGCCGTTGCTGGCTTCGCCGACCACCTCCCAACCGCTGTCGGCGAGCGTATCGCCGATCATCTTCCGCATCAGCAACGAGTCGTCGACGATCAATACCCTCTTCGACATGGTTTGCTTCCCTTGTTTTCCTGGGTTTGTCTGTTCGTTATTTGGTCGACGGGAAGTCGGGCCCCTCGCACGAATTGTCTGGGAGAATATAGGTTGCCCATGGGCCCGCCGATCGGGGTGTTCGTTCTATTGTGCGGAATCGACCGAGGTCCCATGCGCGGCCGGCGCGTATCCCCTCGAATCGTTATATCCCGATCTCGCGGATCCCGTACGATCCGAATAATCTCGCCAAACCGCTGCGCAGATTTGGAAATATCGAGTTGGCCGCGCGTCCCCTGAAGTTGCTTTTGGGCAACATTCGATAGATCTCCATGGCGGAGATGCCATACAAAGAAAAGGGGAATCGAGCGATGGAAATCAATCGCAACCAGTATTTCATGGTTGGACTGATCCTGGCGGCTCTGGGACTTCAGTTCCTGATGGTCGAGTCCGTTGTGCTCACCGCGGAAACAACCAGCCTGCTGGCCCAAAGCACCGGACACGGTACGGCCCATGCCGACGAGGGTGGCGGGTTGCTCGACACGGATACACCACGCGTCGCATTCAAGAAAACGGTGCGTACCCCGCCCTGGATCGGCCCGGCCATGCTTTCGGCGGGCGTGGTGCTCATTTTCACCAGCCTGGCCATGCGATCACCCGACTGACGGCCCCCCAAGGCGGTCAATGCCCGCGGCCCGTGCGCTCGGTCGCCAGAAATCGCCGTCCGGTCGCCTGCTGCAACCGGTCGCGCGCCGCACTGTACGGGCGGAGGCGAACGTCGGCGGCCGTCCTTTCGAACACGCCCCGACCCGGCACGCTCAGCCGAACGTGGACCGTTCCATGGGATGACGTGGCCAGATCGAACTCCGGATGAACCGCTCGATACGGCAGCCGGTATTGGGCAACTCCCCCGACGAAATGCTCGGGCAATACGCGTTGGCTCCAACGCCCCAGCCGTACCGGATACCGCCCGTCACGCGTGCCCAGCAGTTCGACTTGCAGGGTACCGTGCATCTGCACGCCGTCGCCGTCGGCCGTTCGTGGCCGGATCGTCACCACCAGCCCGTCTTGCTCGACGTCTCCGTCCCAGTTGGCCGCGCGGGCATCGACTTCCAGGGAATCGACTTCCAGGGGACGGGCCACCGGAAAAGGAGCCGCGGCATCGCCCGCATCCGCCGGTACGCTCGGTCCAGGCGAACCTTCCCACACGATCCGCCCGCTGCCGCGAGGCATGCCTCGCGGCGGCGGCGTGGGACCTTCCACCTCGATGGCCTGTCGACGAAGCTCTGCCCGGTCGATCGGTCGGCCCGCCACGCTGGCTCCTTCGATGCGATTCCACGCGATGGAACGCCGGATCGAAATCCCTCCCTGCTGCCATTGCAGCCAGAGACATTGGCCGTCACTGGCCGGGTCGATCATGCCGCGGACGTGTCGCCCACTGGTCAATTCGATCGCCACGGGTTCGGCGTCTGGTTCCATTGCCGGGAGCCGCGCGGCGGCGGTGCCCAAGACGATAGCAGATGCTACCGCGATCACTCCGAGAAACAACAACGGCCAAGGGCGTTTCATCAAACTATCGGCTCCCATTGCTCCGGGTCACGGGCCGCGAGAAAACAGCGGTCGGCGCAGGTCGATGCATTGAAAGGGCAAACGGTGCGCCACCGCCCCAGCGGGAACTGGATGTCGGGAACGGAAGCGGTTGCCGGGGAACGCTTTATGAGTTTTACGGCGGAACCCGTGGTCACGCAGTCGAGACACCCTGCCCGTTGGAGCGTTGTCTTTGGGCAACATCTCCCGGCCGGCAGCCCGTTGAAGAACACAAGGTAGGCTTTGTTTGAAAGCCGGCGTGCAGCCGACAATCGGCGGTGAAACCCGCGCGAAGTTCCGGTGGCGCCGGCAGCGGGGGAATGCGTCAGGATTGGATGCGAGACGGACCGAAGAAGGATCCTGCACTACGATTCCCAAAGATCGTAGACTTTTTGACATAGTTCGGCGACCAACGGGGTTCAGCGACCAACGGGACCCCAACGGTGCGGCAGCGCCCATTCGCTTGGCGACCCAACCGCCCTGTAGTGAGCGAAGCAGCCGTATGCCGTACCCCTCCTATGCGGAGCACGACGTCATGTACCGCCAGACCCCTCCCAAGAGCTACCGGACACCGAAATATCGGTGGTTGGTCATCCCTGCCGCACTGACGGTTGCCGCAGTCGTGGCTGGCGTGACCCTCGTGCGTGCCCAGGCACCCGCTCCCAGCCAGCCAGCCCAGCCCGAAGCCGCGAAATCGCCCGAATCGGCAAGTCCTTCGCATGAAAACCGTTTCCGGCTCCGGGAAGGGACCGAGATTGTCGACAAGCTTGGTCTCTTTCGAATGACCGGAGATCGGGCGACCTTCTTCACCGAGGACGGAACCGGTCGCTATGTCGGCCTGGAGAATCTGAATATCGAGCGGATATCCCGAACCATCTCCGAGAATCCCGAGGAACTGCAGTGGCGCGTGACCGGTGTCATTACCGAATATCGGGGTGGTAACTTTCTCTTGGTACAGCGTGCCGTGCTGAAGAATCGGGTTGACGAACCGCGCAACAACTTTTATACCAGCACCCCCCCTGCTGAGTGATACGACTGTCCCCGAGCCCCTTTTTTCTCCGTCTTCGGCGTAACGATCCACCGACCTTCTTGACACCCTCCGTCGAGGGAATATGATTTGTGAATGCTAGCTGTCTCGCCGAGGTCGCCGCTGGTAGGCGTGGTTCGGGAAATACTTCCTGAATTCTCCCCTCACGGCGGTAGCGCCGGGTATCGATGTTCCCCTGTCACTTGAGGAGTCTCTCAGATGGCCGCTTATCGGCGATTAGACGTCAACGAAGATGGTGACGTCACCGTGGTTCGCTTTCTCGACCAGAAGATCGTGGAAGACATCAATATCGAGGAACTCGGCAAGGAGCTTTTTCAGCTTGTCGAAGAAGACAATCGCAAGAAATTGCTGCTGAACTTCACCTCGGTCGACTTCCTTTCCAGTGCCGCGCTGGGAAAACTGATCACCCTGGACAAGAAGGTGAAGGCCCGGGAAGGAACTTTGAAACTGAGCAATATCCGCCCCGAAATCTTTGAAGTCTTCGCGATCACTCGACTGGATCGGCTCTTTGATATCAAAGACGATGAAGCGGACGCGCTCGCCGCGTTCTGAAAGTGGCCCGCTTGAACCAGCCATGATGACGCCCGAAGATTCCTGGACCTGGCGGTGCGACCACCTCATTCCCAGCAAAGCCGGCGTGGGACAACGGGTCCTCCAGGAGATCCTCGATCACCTCCAGAGCCTCCATTGGCCCCAGCGCGATCTCTTCGGCGTCCATCTGGCGCTGGAGGAAGCCCTGGTCAATGCCATCAAGCACGGCAACCAGTCGGACCCGCAAAAGAACGTTCGCATCGCCTGCTGCATGTCGCCGCGGCGGGTACGAATCCAAGTCACCGACGAAGGGCCCGGTTTCGATCCCGCCAGTATCCCCGATCCAACCGATCAAGCCCATCTGGAATCCCCCTGCGGAAGGGGCATCATGCTGATGAAGAGCTTTATGTCGCGGATCGAATTCAGCGAAGCGGGCAACTGTGTGGTACTGGAGAAGGACCGCCCCGCGGAAACGGAACTCCCGGACGAAAACTCCAGCCCTTGCCCATCATCTCCCGATGGACTATCATAAGAATCCAAATTCCCCGATAGCTCAGTTGGTAGAGCAAGCGGCTGTTAACCGCTTT
>JABMRP010001303.1 GCA_013202535.1 Planctomycetota bacterium | reverse complement strand
GCCGAACGACGGTTATCTTGGAGCCGGAGGATGTGGCGGTGATTGAGCTATGAGGTTGTGGGCCACGTCCGCAACCCAACTCATTTAACGCCCAGCCGAAGGCGCCGGCTTCCACGCCCGGAGCCGGCGCCTTCGGCTGGGCGTTAAACGATTCACGAATTCAGCGACGGGAGAATCCCATGCGAATCATTCTCACATTACTCTTAGGTTGCCTGATAAGCGGCGTGGCAGAGAGTGCCGAGAACGACGCCAAGGCCACGTTCGATCGCGCTTTCGCCGTCAACCTGCCGGAACTTGTCAAGGGCGGACGATTTTACACGCCGTTTTACGATTACGTGATCGGACCCCATGCGGTAGTCGCCCGGGGGACGGTCTTCTGTGCGTTTCAGAATTCCGCCGGACGGCCGATCGTGACGGCTTATGACATCGACGAGAAGAGCTGGAGCAAGCCCGTTCAGGCGTCGGAGTTCGGGCTGGGCCGCGATGCGCACGGAAATCCTTCGATCTGCGTCGACGGCGAGGGACACTTGCACGTCTTCTACGGCTGTCACGGCCGGGCGATGCGCCATACGCGAAGCGCGCGGCCGTACGACGTCACGGCCTGGATCGAACAAGATCCGCCCACCGATCGGGCCACCTACCCGCAGACGATGCGGATGGCCGACGGAACGATCTGTCTCTTTTATCGAGCCGGAGGCCACATGGAGCCGTGGTCGTCGCGCACCAGCACGGACAACGGTAAGACGTGGAGCGAAGCGCAGCGCGTGATCGAAATGCGGCTCGATCCGCCCGACCGGCTTGCGGCCGCCTATTGCCAGTTCTTCCCCGGCGCCGACGGCAAGACGATCCACTGCTTCTGGAATCATAAGGACGACAATGCCGCCCGGGTGACCGACGCCAAGCCGCACCCCTGGCGACCGCTGAAGTACAAGGGCCTGCACGAAGCCGTCTACCGATACAACGTCTATTACGTGCGGCGCGATGCCGATGGCGCGTGGCGCAATGCGGCCGGCGAAGAGGTCGAACTGCCGATCAGCCGAGCCCGAGCCGACGCTCAATGCCTGGCGTACGACTCGGGCGACGAGTTCACGTTTAACGGCTCGCGTCAGGCGGTCGATTCCGCGAACCGCCCCTACTTCACTTTCGGCACCGGCGTGGTCAATTGGGCCACGCCCGAAAAGCGGGTGATCGTGCCCGTGCGGCAGAAGTATCTCCATTTCGCCTCCGGCAGGTGGCAGCAGAACGACCGACGGCCGGCAGACTGGCCGGCCGAGGTGGTGCGAGTCGTCAAGGCCCCGGGCACGGCGGCTCACGGCGGTGCGGACGCGGCCGGCTGGTCGATCTTCTCCCGCCGAACGCCGCTGGTACCGGGAACCGGCGGCACCGTCTTCCTCCACCACGATCAGACCGGTTTTGCCACCCGGGACGGTGGGCCAGCGCGGATTCCGTAGACAATCTGGGCCACGGCGCCAAATTCCCGGCCCACCGCTTCTAAAACCGCCCGGTTTCTCGTAAGCTGTCGAAAGCAGTGTTGCCGTTTCCTTTCCCGGCATCTCGGCCGGACGCTTACGGAGATCCCACATGCCCTGGTTTGGCCGCACTTCGACGACCCCCGCCGCGAAAACATCACCCGATTCGGGTACACCTGTTTCCGCCAACCTCGAACGCCTCACCCTGCAAATCGGGCAGGAACTGCTCAATCAGGCCCGGCAGCACCGCGCGGGGGTCTTCTCCGCCCGATTCTGGTCCGACCAACTGATGAACTGGGCGATGAAGGACCCGGCCTTCAAGGTGCAGATGTTTCGCTTCGTCGACGCCTTTCCGACGCTCGCCTCCTCGCGCCATATACACGAGTGCCTCAACGATTATCTCTCGCAGCCGGGGGTCACGCTGCCGCCCGGAATGGCGTTGGGGCTGAAAGCGGGCGGACTGGCCAAGGGCATCATGGCCAAGACGATCAGCAATCGGATCACGGCCATGGCGGGCAACTTCATCGCCGGGGTCGACGCGCTGTCGGCCTTGCCGGGGTTTAAGAAGATGTGGAACCGGGGCGTTGCGTTCAGCGTCGACCTGCTGGGCGAAGCTTGTGTGAGCGACTCCGAAGCCCACGTCTACCAGGCCCGTTATCTCGAGCTACTCGACACGCTGCCCGAGCAGGTCGCTCTCTGGCCGGCCAAGGAGTTGCTGGAGACCGACAACCTGGGACCCATCCCGCGGTGCAATGTATCGATCAAGATCAGTTCGCTGGCCGCCCGGACCGATCCGATCGACTTCGACGGCTCGATC
>JABMRP010001302.1 GCA_013202535.1 Planctomycetota bacterium | reverse complement strand
TTTTGTGTTTCTTTGTGCTTTTTGTGGCTATTTCCTGCCTTCCAGACAGCTTCTGTGCTCAGTTTGAGTTCTTCACCGGTCCACCACCACGGCGGCCAAGCCGCCCGGCCGAGGGCGCGCGTGCCTCGGCTGCCCGGCCCCTCTCCAGGCCAGGCTGCCAATCCCTCCACGGCCTACGACACACCAAAGGCATTCCCCTTCCGCTTTCCCATCCCGCCGGCCCGGCATGAAAACACTATCTTCCCTGCTCGCGTCCTGATACAATCCGCAACAGGATCCGACGATCCACGCCGCAGCGAGCGCCCGACGCTCCGCGGCTCAGTTCAACGCCGTTCTGTAGCCGAATCTCAGTCGCGAGGGACACATGTCACATCGTGTGCATCGGCTCAATCGCCCACTCTTTGATCTGCCGCCGACGCACCCAGCAGCTCACGCGTTGATTACTCACGCCAACTGCCGCGAACAGTGCGTAGGTCACGAAATCGCGTGGCCCGGAAAGGAATTGGAAGCGTTCGATCAAGAATGGTATTCCGAGATTGACGACCGCGTGCTTCGGTTCTCCTCGTTCGCCTAGGAGTTCATTTCGTACGACTTGGTGCTTGATGGTTGGATTGAACGATGTCCGACGCTAACTGACAGTGAGTCCGGAATCCTGGAAAATGCACCTAGATTGCGGGCCTTGATGGACGAATGCGAACGTGCCGCCAAAACTGACGAGAATCACCAAGTGCTTCAACGAGTTCCAATCGTTCGTGGATGGATCGATGCACTCGAAAACGCCGTGCTGAACCGGATAGACGTCGACGAGATCAGTCGCGATCAGTGATCGATAAATGGGAGATACCGGAACGCGTGCTAGGTTTCCAAACGAAACTCGCGTAGGATGGCGACAGAACCAGTCGCTGGACCGGAGTGGCCGATCCGGTCGAATTCAAGCTGATGGCATTGGCGAATTGCTCCATCGAATCCTCGATGGACACAAGAAGAGGCGATACAGACTGGTTGAGGAGTATGCCACCAAGATCTTCACTGAGCGGAGTATTTGAGTCTTCGAGCGCGGGGGAACAGTGCCGTTCGGCATCACGGTTTCGATTCGAGGTCTTGGTCGGTTGCGCGGCCAGCCGACGGATAGGTGGCGGGGGGAGGATTACTCCCCGGCGTCGGAAGGGGACAGTCCCCAGGCTGCTCAGGGCCGCGCGGCCAGGTTGCGGATAAGCGGGCTGTCGACGCGGAGGATACAGAGACAGTTGTCGTTCTGGCCGGTCACGTAGAGGTAGCCGTCGCGGTAGACCAGATCGTGGGCGCTGTCGCGACCGGCCGGGAAGGCTTCGTCGCACGTGTACGACGCCAGCTTGACGGGCTTGGCCGGATTGCGGACGTCGATCGCCTCGACCGTCTGTCCGCCGGCCAGAAAGAGGACGTCTCCAGCGATCGTCAAGCCGTTGGGACCTCTCGTGTCTGAGAATCGGACGACGGCCGCTTGAACCGGCTGGGCCGGATCGGAGATATCGACCGTGACGGCGTTGGACGGCTTGTCGCCCTGACTTCCCCCGACGAAGGCGTAGTGGCCTCTTACCTGAACGCGATTGGCTCCCATGAGGTCGTCACTCACGAGCACTCCGACCAGGGGCCACCGCTCAACGGGAAGCGGCTCACGTGTGATCGTGTCGGCGACGCGGTAGAGGCCGACCTTTCCCGGCAGCCCACGCCGTCCGAACCCGGCCGGATCGACCACCACGACGTGGCCGCCGAAAACGTCGATGTCGTGCGGCGATTGCAGCTTGCCATTTTCCCGGGTGTTGAACGCGCCGACGAAGGTCGGAGCGGACGGGTTGGCAATGTCGAACACATCGACCCAGCCGTCTTTGCTAGCCGCGAAAACACGATCGCCTCGCCGGACCATGCCGTTGATTCGGCTGATCCGGTCTCGATCGGAGATGGTTGTCAAGAACCGCGGCGCGCGGGGGTTGGTCACGTCGATGGAGATCAGATCGTTCGTGCCCAAGAGCAAGTAGTCGCCCAAGGGCAGCACGGTCTCCGCATCGAAAAGCTCTTGGGTGTCGTGCCGGTACCAGAGGATTTCCGGGTTTTCCGGATCGGCCACGTCCACCACGGCCAGCGACCCGCCCTTGCCGGGCACAAACGCTACTGTGCCCTGAAGCTCCACGTCGTGCGGCCGGCTGAGC
>JABMRP010001301.1 GCA_013202535.1 Planctomycetota bacterium | reverse complement strand
GCCGAGGCGTATGCCATTCCTTCGGCAACCATCACTCCGCCGATCACCGGCCAGACCGACTCGACCTTACCGTAGGAGAGCATTCGTTTCTCTTCCGGCGCGATGCGCAGCTTGTAGATGAGCTGGCCGCTGCCAGTCTTGATTGCGTAGACATAACCCGTATGGTCGCCGACCAGGCAGATGCCCTTGTACAGAGTCGGCGCCGAGTCGACTCGGCCGCCGGTCATGAAACGCCATTTGACGCTGCCGTCGGTGACGTCCATCGCGATGATCTCGTTGTGGTCGATATCGCCGACGATCGCCAGGGAGCCCGAGACGACCGCGGCCGTAAGGCGGCTGTTCAGATAGGCGCGCCGGTCTCGTTCGACCGTGCCTTGCTGCGTTTCACCAGTCATCTGCTTCGACCAAACCACTTTGATTTCGGTCGGAATATCGCAAGCCGCGCTGCTGTTACGCTGGGCGTTGCCTCGCAGCGACGTCCAGAGCGAGGACGAAGCGACCCCGTCGGTGCTGTCGTCGTACTTGCCGTACACGGTCGGCTCCGTCGGCGTCTCCATTTCCTCGGGCGTGGGATTCTTGCCGATCGGCGCGACGGCGAGCAGGCCGGGGATCTGTCCCGGTGAGCAGCGGCACCAGTTCTGGGCGATGTAGCCGGCACCGTACGCGGGAACGGTTCCAATGAGGCACGCGGCTCGGGCACCGCCGAAATTGACGTTCTGCCCGGCCTTGCTGATGGTCCCGCCGCGATTGCCGAGAATCACGTCGCCGACGCGCATCACGGGCGTGCAGATGTGATTGCGGAATCGAAAGAAACTCTTGCCGGCTTCCGCGGCGGCGCTGGGGTCGAGCGGCTTTCCGGTTTCGGCTGAGAGGAGTGCCACGCGGTTGCGCCCTTGCAGCGCAACGGCCACGGCTCCATGACCGGCCGCTTCCAGACTGATCGCCTGGTTGGTGGCTTGGAAATCGTCGTCATCGGTTTGCCAGAGGATGGTCCCCTTGGCCAAATCCATGGCGATGACCGTTTGTGGCGGATGCTGTATCTCGGCGCCTTCCCGTCTCTTGTTGTGGTTCTTCTCGAGCGGGTCATTCATCTTCCTGGTGACGATGTACACCGCTCCGTCGGCGATCACCAGCGACGTGCCCAGCAGGCCATTTTTCCACAGAGACTTACCGGACGCGTCGTCGTACGCTTCGATGGTTCCCTCGCCGATTTCCCAGTCCATGCGGCGCCGGTCATAACGCTCGATCGAGCCCAGGACCTTACCGTCTTTCCACGTGGCCGCGACGACGATCCCGTCGGCCGTGGCGATCACGCCGGGGATATTGGCGGTGGGCAGTTCGCGCACCGTGTCTCCCGTTCGGGTGTCGACGGCAAGCATCTTGCCGTTTTCGCCCGCCAGATAGAGATGGCGCCCGGCGGAGACCAGGGGCGCCGTGTTTTCGATGTAGAGACCGCCGTAATAGGTATCGCCGATTCGCTTACGCCACAGCAGCCGGCCGTTGAAGGCATCGCGACAGGTGAGGTATTGGTCTCTTCCGTACGGCGACGTCCATCCCGCGCCCAGGTTCTCGCAGACCGCCGTGGAGAAGGTGAAGCAACGCCCGTCGTCGACGACCATCGCCCGGGTCGACGAGTAGCGGTTGGCCGATCGCAGCGGATTATCGAAGTTCATCGGCAGCCCGGCGTTCCATTTGAATCCCACGGGCAGGTCAAACACTTTGTCGGCGGAGGCGGGGATACCGCTGGCATCGTAATAGCGGTGGGTCCAAACGTCCATCTCCTCGCAGGGCGGCGTCTCTTCGACGCCCAGAACTTTGCCGCTTTTGCAGACGACGATTTTACCACCGGGGACGACGCACCTGTGTGCCTCGTCCTCTGTCAGCCCGGCCGCTTTCGCTTTTTGGATATCCATGATCACCAGGATGTTGACCATGCAATCCCGATAGGGCAGCGTCGCGACGGGCAGTTGCTCGGCGCTGACACAGCCCTGGACCTTGGCCCCGGCGATTGCCTTGTTCAGTTGGGCCAGTTCTTGCTCGCTGCCGGCGACGGCATGGACCAGCCAGTTGCCG
>JABMRP010001300.1 GCA_013202535.1 Planctomycetota bacterium | reverse complement strand
GTTGAAGTCGAAAATGTCGTACAGGGCCTTCTGCTCCATTTGCGGCAGGATGAACGACGCCCAGGTGCCGGTCTGGGCCACGTTGTAGGCGCTGCCGAACGGGAGACAGTTCTGGGCCGTGTGGTAGTTGTGCAGCGCGAGGCCGATCTGTTTGAGATTGTTGCTGCACTGCATCCGCCGCGCGGCTGCTCGCACCGCCTGAACGGCCGGCAGCAGCAATCCGATGAGAATACCGATGATGGCGATCACGACCAGCAACTCGACCAGCGTGAATGCGGATCTCGGGTGATTTCGTTTTGGCACGTTGCTCAACCTTTCTAGCGTCTGTTTTCCCGTCGCGTCTCCAACGTGAATTTCAGACGTCCCGCCTCTTGTTTCAAGTCCTTGGCATCCCCTCGGGCGCCGCCGGGGAGTAAGTCGATCACTCCCTGGGCCAAGTGGATGGCCGTTTCGTCGTCCCCCGCGCCGGCTTTCATGCGGCAGAGGAACATCAGACGCTCGGCCAGGCCGAACCGGCTGTCGAGCGATCTCCCGACGCCGTCGCTCATCCCCTGGATCGCCTTGTCCAGCAGTTCGGACCGATCGATCCGATACTCGGCATCCAGCGTATCGAGCGAGTCGAGCACCAGCGACGGATCGGCGGCGTCAATTGCCATGATACCCGCTTGGGCCAGCAAAGCATAGCGCATGGTCGGGTCGTTCTTGGCCAAATCGGCCAGCCCCAGGAACTGTTGGGCCATCTTCTGCTTCTGAAACTCCAGCCGCGCCTGCCGAATCGCCGTGCCATAAGTCGCGGCGATGTGCGCCCTCGGCGGCGGCCAACGCGGCCGGGGACGGAGCGATCAGCTTCTCCGGTTCCGCCGGGATAATGAAGGGACCTTCCATACGGCCGTCTTTCGGCTCCGCGGGTGCCGCAAACGGCCCCACCAGGGTTGGGCCTTGGGGTATGGCCGGCGGACCCATGGGCCGGCCTCCACCGGGCACCGGCAGCACCCCTACGGGGTTAACCGGCGGGACCACCCCCCCCGGACGCTCCTCCCCGGGTATCCGCGGCAAGTCGCTCGGCGGCAGCAGCGACTCCCCCGGCAACAGGACCAACTCCAGGGGTAATTCCCCTCGCAGGGCCGCCGCTTGCAGGGCGACTGTCGCGGTCCCGGCTTCTTCCGTCTCCTCCAGCAGCCGGGAGGCCTGCTGCCGGTCGCCCTGGGGGTCGAAGATCAGAAACGCCGCGTGGGCCAACTTCGTTTCCGGCCGCTGCCGGTCGAACTTCGTCTCCACGATGGCGAGGACCAACTCGGTGGGAAACTGCGTCGCGGTCGGCCAGCGCTGGTTCTGCCCGGTCGCCATCCGGGTAACGGTCAAGCCCTCGGGCGCGTTTTCGACCACCGTGAAGATCGACGGCCCATGGGAGAGCCGTTCACCCGTCTTCAGCGTCGCGACGTTCATGTGAAGCATCGACCAGAAATACCGCACGTTGCCGAGCACCTGTCGCAAACGCTGGATCTCGGATCGTTGGCCCGGCTCGGCCCGAACTTCGGCCCACGTCAGAAATTCGTCGGCGGTGGCGATTCTTCGCATCGAGAGCGCCGCTCGGACGCGCTGCAATGCACCCTCCACGTGCAAACGGGCGACCGGCTCGCTCGGTTCTCCCTCGGGCACCGACACGGGCGGTGCAGGATTGGTCGGCGGCGCCACCGGTGGCGGAGTGGCCGTGTCGTCGGGCCGTGGATCGGCTCCCGGGGTCGACGGCTTCGGCTCGTCGGGCCGTGGTTCCGACCGTTGCAGCGAAGGCTTGGGCAACTGCCCCGACGGTGTCGCCGGCTTGGTCTCTTCATCGCCGGGCGCATCGGGTTCGATTTCCAGATCGGCGCCCGCCAGTTCAACCGCCTTCGGTTCGGGTCGGTGGGTGGCCACGACGACCATGATTCCCGTCCCCACGAGGATCACCGCCGTGATCACGCCGAGGACCAACGACTGATAATTGCGCTGCGGGGGCCCCTCCTCGACGACCGTCGACGGCGCCCGCTCCAACTCCACGATCTGGGCGGCCGGCATGGTGGGGGTCAGCGGCGGGGGTGTCTTCGACTCACCCGGCGGCGAAGTGGAACCACCCCCCGCGCCAAGCCGGGCGTCGTAGGCCGCTTTCTTCTTCGGATTGAGCAGACATCCCTTGGCGACGATGATTTCGTGCCTTACTCGCTGCAACTCGGCCGCGTGCTGGCCGGGCCGCACTTTGCGCAGCGTGGCCATGCGACGATCGACCGCCGCAAACAATGCTCGGGGATCGCTCTCCAGCCGCTCGACGCCCAGAAGCCGGTAATGGTCGACCGGCCGCTTCGGATCGGCAATTCCCAGCCATTGCGAGTATGGATCAAACGATGGTGCCATTGCGATCGACGACTCCCTACCACAACGGTCAAGGGAACCTCTATTAGAGTAGGGAACAACCCCATCATATTATGCTCGCCAATTCGACCGCTCACAAGCGTAGGGAACCCGATGGACGTGAAATATCGAAAGCTCTAGGTAGTTCGGGTAGTTTAGGAGATTATCCTCGCGGGTGCCATGGGCGGCTTGCCCGCCCTTGTTTTCCGGGGATTCCGCAAGTGCGGACAAGCCGCCCATGGCACCCGCGAGGATAATCTCCTAAACTACCCGAACTACCTAGAGCTTTCGATATTTCACGTCCATCGGGTTCCCTACGCTT
>JABMRP010001299.1 GCA_013202535.1 Planctomycetota bacterium | reverse complement strand
GGGGGGGATTTGCTTGCATTCTTTGGGGTCGCTATCAATACTGAGGTTTGTGTCATTTGAATTGATGCCCTGGTATGCGCCGGGGCTTGAATGGCCGCGAATCGCACGTCCGTTTGTTTGTGTCCGCTGACGTCGTCGGCGGCCGACGCTTCAGCACCCGCTAAAGGCCCTGGCAGTGATACTTTTTTTCAGGAGTGAAGTCATGAGATGCAGCACGTTTTCAAGAGTATTGGCCCTCGCGGCCGTAGCGATTTTCGCCCTGGCTGTCTCGGCCCGGGCGGCCACGATCTTTCAGGGAGGAAATTTGAACGTCGCCGCCAGTTGGGATAACGGCGTGCCCAGTTCGTCCAATCCTGGAACCATTGCCGTCGACGGGTCGAATGGGAGCACGGTCTTTAACTTCGGCAGCGGTTCCGTCGTGGACCAGACGGGAGGGATCATTACTTCTGGCGACGGATTCAACATGACGAACGGCACCTGGAACCTGTCGGGCGGTGCAGTCCTCCCGCGGTACTTCCTGTCCAATGGCGGCAGCACCCTCATCAACGTCAACGGCGGCCTCGTCGAATTGAAGGACGTGGGGGGAACGCAGCACATGGGCGTGGCCAACGGCGGGACGATGAACATTTCCGGCACAGCCGTGCTGGACGGGACACAAGCCACGACAGTCGTGCAAACCGGCGGCTCGATCGACTTCAAGCCGGATTGGACCGGATCATGGACTTACGGAACGCACTCCGGCACCGACTGGAAGGACTTGCTCACTACCAACAGCGCCATGAAGTTGGATGGGGCGAGCATCGACGGCGCGACGTTCGATTCCACGTTCAGCGTCACCCCCGACGGGATGACTCTGTCGATGCCGGGCGGATCGACACCGCCGCCCCCGGCGTCGGCCATAGCCCAGTTCGATCTTAACGACGCCGGCACCTCGCCCAACCAAACGGGATTCGAGTCGCTCAACGCGGACCTTCTCACCGGTTCGGCAACGCACAACGGTATCACGCTCACGTTTGCCGGGAATGCCAACGGCTTTGGCCGTGATCGGGGTACCGGCGGGAATGTTGGCGGCAGCCCGGTTCCGAATGTCACGCGAGATTTCACATTCAATGATGACGGTCGGGGGTTTGCTACGCCCTACTTCACCGTGAGCCTGGACGGTTTGCAGCCGGACACCGAGTACGATCTTCGATGGCACCACTTCGAGAACGGCGGTGCCGGAAGTCTCAATAGACTGGCGCTGTATCAGGATTCGGCAATCCCGGCCAATCTGCTTTTCGAGACATCGTCGTATGGCAGCGACACGACAAACTACTTCACGGACTTCTCGGCGACGAGCGACGGGCTGGGCGGGCTCACCCTGGTGACGGGCCCCCACTCCGGCGGCCGGTCGATTCAGATGCTCAACGGGTTTGAGGTCGTTGCAACACAAGCCGTGCCCGAGCCGTCCACCTTCGCCCTGGCCGCCCTCGGCCTGTTGGGGCTGGGATGGTTCGGCCAGCGGCGGAAGCGGACTGCATAGCCTGCAAGTATTCCACCCGAAAACCCCAGCCGCCGGGACTCACGCTCCAGATGCGGGGCTCGTGGAGAATTTAGCGGAAACCACCCACCGGCCTGTCGCAGGCGACCGGGCTAACTGCTCTCGTCGTCCAGACCTACGACTCCTCCGGCAGCGTCTTGCGCCGCCTGAGGATGTGGTGGTAATGTTGCGAGAAGCGATGCGATTCGTCGCGGACGTATTGTAGCAGGCGCAGGGCGTAGCTGTGGCGGCTCAGGCGGAGCGGTTCGTCGATGCCCATGACGAAAAGCTCTTCCTCGCGCTTGGCCAGCGAGACGACCATGGGCGGTTCGATTTGCATCAGCTCGAAGGCCTGCAGCGTGGCGTGAAGCTGGCCCTTGCCGCCGTCGATCAGCAGGAGGTCGGGAAACACCTCGCCCTCTTCGTGCAACCGCCCGAACCGCCGCATCACGACCTCGCGGATGGCGGCGTAGTCGTCGACGCCCTCGACGGTGCGGATCCGAAACCGCTTGTAGCCCGGCTTGAAAGGCAGCCCGTCGAGGAATTGCACCAACCCGGAAACCGTCTCTTGGCCGGCCAGATGGGCGATGTCGATCCCTTCGATCGTTCGCGGCTGCTCGGGTAGCTTCAGGATCTTCCGCAGCCCGGCCAGTCCCTTCTTCGGGTCGATGGGAAAGACCTCGGGTTGCACGTGCGTATCGAGATCGCCGCGCTGGTCGAGTGTTTCCAGCAGTTGAATCTCGTCGCGAAGCCGGGCGGCTTCCTCGAAACGGCGCGCACCGGCCGCTTCCTCCATTTCCCGGTGCAACTCCTTGAGGAGCTTCTTCTTGTTGCCCTTGAGAAACTGCCCCAAGCGGCGGATGTCTTTGCGATAGTCGTCCTTCGAGATACGCAGGTTACAGGGGGCCGAGCACAACTCGATCGAGGCCAGCAGGCACGGACGAAACCAGCGCCAGCGGTCGTCGCCGGCATCGATATCCAGAGTGCAGGTGCGGAATTTGAAGATCTTCTGCAACACGCCGATCGCACCGCGCAGACTGGCCGGATTGGCAAACGGCCCGAATAGCCGCGTGCCCCGCGACCGCGGCTCGCGCGTAAACCGCACCCGGGGAAAATCCTCCCGCGTGGTGATCTCCAGGTAGGGAAACGACTTGTCGTCGCGCAGATCGCGGTTGAATTTGGGCTGGATATCCTTGATCAGCCGTGCTTCGATCAGCAGGGCGTCGATTTCGCTTTCCGCTTCGAGATACTCGATATCGCGGATTTCGGTAACCAACTGGGCGGTCCGCCGCTGGTCGGCCGCCGCCTTGAGGAAATAGCTGCCTGCCCGCGAGCGGAGGTTCTTCGCCTTGCCCACGTAGATCACGCGTCCCGCGGCGTCTTTCATCAGGTAGACACCCGGCGACTGCGGAAACGACCGCACTTTCTCGGCGGCGGCCGAGTTGTCGGTCACCGAATCATCGGACCCTGGGGCCACTTTCGACATACGAACATTCCCCAGCAGTGGAGGGCAAAATCCCACTCCGATCGCGGTCCCTACTGCCCGACCTTCTTCACCGGATAGGGGTGCTTGCGCTTGAAGAGGACTTCGGCTTTCTCGATCGTATCGGGATCGGGGGCGTTGTCGGCTTCCGGGTCGCGGCGTTGGAGTTTTGTGACGACATCCATTCCCTTGACGACGCGGCCGAAGACGGTGTGCTTGCCGTTGAGATGCATGGTCGGGAGGAAGGTGATGAAGAACTGCGCTCCGCCGGTGTCGCGAAGTGCCGTCTTGGCCATGCTCAGACTGCCGCGAAAATGGTTGCGATGGTTCGGCTCGTAGCATTCGCAGGGGATCCGGTATCCGGGGCCACCGCTACCGTCGCCCCGGTTGCATCCGGCCTGGGCCGCCAATTGGGACACGACGCGATGGAACGTCAGGCCGTCGTAGTATCCCTTCTCGACGAGGGAAATGAAGTTGGCCACCGTGTTGGGCGCTTCGTTCTCGAACAGCACCAGTTCGATGTCGCCCTTGCTGGTCGAGAGGCGCACGCGCGGGAGTCGCTCGTCCCCGGTCCATTGGTCCTCGGCCTCGCGCAACTGCTGCTCGGCCGTCCAAAGCTCCCGGAAGTCATCCAAGTGTGCCATAATCATCGCTCGCTGGTTGGCGAGTTCGGTGAAGTGCTTGGTTCTCCTGGGAAATCGATTCGGGTTGGCCAGCTCGATGCAGCCCTTGCTCTTATCGAGGTATTCCTCGGCCAAATCGCTCTGGCCGACGCAGAACGCGGCGATTCCCGCATAGACATAGAACAGTTTCTCGTCGAATCCCTTTTCGATCAGCAGGTTGGCCAGCCGGAGTGTTTCTTCGTAGTTCTCCCTCTGGTGGTTCTCGACGACGACCTGTGCCAGCAAGGTGGCCACGTCGACCTGTACCTGTACCTGGGCATGAATCTTGGGGGTTTCGCGAAGGATCTTCTCGGCGACGTCCAGCAGCCGGGTTGCCAAGGCCTCCCCCTCGTTGACCAACCGGGTGTGCTCGCGTTTCATGGCCATGCGCTGGTCCGGTTCGGCGCTGCGATAACGCCGACGCAGGACATCAAGCTGGCACACCACCTGCTTCCACTGGCCCAACACCTCCTCATATTGCCCCGCAGCGTCACTGGACGCGCCGGCACCGGGTGGGTCGGCGACCGGCTTCTCGTCGCCCGCCCATAGCAGGACCGTCGCCGAGACGGCCATGGCAGACAGCACAGGCAAGAGAGTATTCATCGCACGAACCCGGGGCATTTGGGGAAACCTCGCGCCGGCGCCAAGCGGCAACTACTGACCCGCCTTGGTCGGCACGTAGGCATGGTCGCGTTTGCGAAGCATCTTGGCCTCGACGATCTTGTCCGGTTGCGGTCCGGCCGGATCGCCCGGATCGCGGCGTTGCAGATCACCCAACACTTCCATTCCCCGGACGATTCGGCCAAAACACGTGTGTTTGCCGTCGAGATGCCTCGTGGGGACGAAGGTGAGGAAAAACTGCGATCCGCCCGTGTCGCGTCCGGCGTGGGCCATGCTCAGACTGCCGCGAAAGTGGAGGCGGTGGTCCGGTTCGTAGCATTCGCAGGGGATATTGTACCCGGGGCCTCCGGTACCTGTTCCCTGGGGGCATCCACCCTGGGCCATGAATTGCGGGATCACCCGATGGAACGTCAGGCCGTCGTAGTATCCCTTCTCGACCAGGGAGACGAAATTGGCCACGGCCATCGGCGCCTCGTTCTCGAACAACTCGATCTCGATCTCGCCTTTGTTGGTTTTCAGCAAGACGCGAGGCAGGTCGGCGGCTTGCGCCTCGGCGGCACGGATCTTTTGTTCCTTGGCCCAGGCATCTTTGTAGTAAGGAATCAGGCTAAGATTCATCTCGCCGGTGCGGTCCAACGCGTCGTTTTCCTTGGCCACCTTGAGATAGGCCTCGGCGGCGGCGAAATCACCGGACGAAAAGGCCGCGATCCCCGCCAGCCCGTAGATTTGCTTGTTCTCGGATTTGTTGGCGATCAGCAGCTTGGCCAACCGCAAGGCTTCCTTGTACTTTTCGCCCGCGACGTGCATCGACGCGCCTTGGACAAGGACACCGGTCACATTTTCATCCGCGTTGGGCGCTTCGACAAAGGCCTTCTCGGCCGCCGCCACCAACTCGACAAATGTCGCTCTCCCTTGTTGTCCCAATTGCGTAGCCTCCTGTTGAATTTCGGTCCGCCGTTTTGGCTCGGCGTTGGCGTATTCTTGCTCCAGAGCCTGCAACTGCTTCGAGACTGCCTGAATCTCGCTCAAGCGTTGATCGAAAGCCGCCTTGGCGGGCCC
>JABMRP010001298.1 GCA_013202535.1 Planctomycetota bacterium | reverse complement strand
GAGCTAACCGCTCCCCTCTTCTCTTCCTCAGCCCAGACATCTTCGAGGCAAATCTCCACCGGCCTATCTACGGTCTGGCGGCAGCGGCGGAAATCAGACGTTTGGCTTCCGCATCGATGAGGTTCGCCGGATGCTGCAAGAGGTCGAGGCGTGGCTAGCCCTGAACGACACAGACTCCTCATCCGTGACTCACCCCGATTTCAGCTTCTCGCGGGGTGATCTATGAGCCACAGCCGGCGAATCGACATTGGTAGCCCCACTCTAAACGAAGCCTTCGACGAACTCCGGGCCGACTACGACCTGTCGAAACAGACCCGATTCCGTCGCTCGCGGGCTGGGGTATCCGCCGTCGGCAAACACGCCGACTACCACTATCGTTCGGAATCTCAGTTTTTCCGCGCGATGGAACTCAGCCGGGACATCGACCGGAACGATATTGTGGTGGGCCAAGCCGTCGATCGCCTCGTTGCCAACGTAATCCAGGATGGCTTTTCTCTCGATACCCAGGTGGAGCCGTTGACCGCCGATGAGCGGCGAGAGGGCAAGCGGCGTCGATCGTCGCTCGATGATGACCTTACGGCACGCTGGAAGGCGTGGGCGGAAAATGAGGATGCCTGCGACCTGGCCGGGGAGGCGGATTTCCACACGCTCGAACGGCTGACTCTTCGCCACAGCATCGTAGACGGCGACATTCTCCATCTTCCAATCGCCGATGCCGGTTCCCTGGAGACTTGCGAGGCGCACCGCTGTAAGACACCGAGCAACACCAGCCGAAACGTCGTGCTCGGTGTGCTGTTGGATGAAACGACGCGCAAGCGGCTCGAATACTGGCTGACAAAAGAGGAAGTCGGGATTTCCTCGATCGTGACCAAGGTTGGGAACATTCGGAAATACCCGGCAAGGCAACGGGACAGGATCACTGGGCGTGACGAGCGGGCGGTGATTCACTGCTATCATCCCAAGCGCAAGAGCCAGACGCGAGGATTCACCGCGTTCGCTCCGTTTGGAATGGCGACAGAACATCACGATGATTTGCAATTCGCGCAACTCATCAAGGCCCGCGTGGCCGCATCCTATGCGATCCTCGAAGAAATGCCGCCGGGGCTGCCAGGCGGAGCGAAGTCGGCGGCCGGGGCTACAGGCGTGCAATCCACCGAGACGCTGAGCGACGGCACGAGCCGAGATCTGGATGGACTTGGGCCGGGCATGAGATACCGGAGCCGGCCCGGCGGCAAGCTGGTTGGGTTCTCACCCAACGTGCCGAACCCCGAATTCTTTGAGCACTCCATGTTGATTCTGACCTTCATCAGCATCAACCTCGGGCTCCCGGTTCAACTGTTGCTCCTTGATCCCAAGCAGACCAACTTTTCCGGCTGGCGTGGCGCGATGGATCAGGCCCGTCTCGGGTTCAGGAACTTGCAGCGATGGCTTGCAACATCGTTTCACGCTCGCGTCTATCGCTGGAAGGTCCGGCAGTGGATGTCCGAGGATCGCATCCTAGAGGCGGAGTATGGGCGAATCGGAGAGCAGTTGTTCGCCCACCGCTGGAATCCGCCACGGTGGCCGTATATCGAGCCGATGAAAGACGCTTCTGCCGGTATCCTGCGTGTGCGGAATCTCCAGACTAGCCCGCGGCGACTAGCGGCAGAGAACGGTTTTGATTGGTGGGAGATCAGCGAGGAAGCGATCCAGGATAACGGCGATGTGATCCGGAATGCCAAACGGAAGGCTGCCGCAGTCAACGGCGAATTCCCCGACGATCCCGACCGCGTGTCGTGGCGGGAAGTGCTTTGCTTGCCGACGCCGGATCGCGTCGGGGCGCAGGTGACGCCGACAGAATCAAGTCAACAACCAATTACGCAGGGGGCAGCCGATGAATGATGCCCTTGTCCTTGACACAAAATCAGTTGCCGACCTCGGGCTCGACCTAGAGCAATACGTCGGACTATGGCTTGTCGACGAAACCCGCTTTAGTGTTCTTCTCGATCAGGTCCGGCAGTTGGATTTGGCCAAGCACGTTTCATCAAACGTCGGGCAAAACATCGCGGCAGCCTCGCAGCGAAAGCAGGCAGCCGGAGAGGCGGCGATCCAGATTATCGACATCCAGGGGACAATGACCAAACGAGGGTCATCTCTCACTGGTAGCGGGTCGATGATTCGTATTCGCCAAGCGGTGCGCAACGCAGCGAACGACGATGGCATAGACGCGATCCTGCTTCGCATTGATTCGCCAGGCGGAACGGTGGCGGGGACAGCCGACTTGGCCGAAGAGGTTCGGCAGGCGGCGGCGAAGAAACCTGTTTGGTCATTCGTCGAGGATGTCACGGCGTCGGCAGCCTACTGGGTGGCATCGCAGTCCAGCAAGATCATTGCGAACAACGCAACCGCCGAAGTCGGGTCAATAGGCACGTTCATGGCTCTCTACGACATGAGCAGCGCCGCGGCGATGCAGGGTATCAAGGCCGTCGTGATTCGATCGGGTCGACTGAAGGGGGCTGGTTTTCCCGGAACCGAAGTGACTGAGGAGCAGCGGCAAATCTGGCAAGAGATTGTCGACAAGACGCAAACCGAATTCACTGCTGGCGTAGCGGCTGGCCGGAAATTGCCATTGGCCAGGGTTGAATCTCTGGCCGAGGGGCGAATGTGGCTTGCCAACGACGCCCGGCAGCTTGGACTGATCGACGGAATCAGTTCATTCGATTATGTACTTTTGGACCTAGCCGCCCAAACGCGGCGTAGCAGGAGTAAAACCATGAGCGAAGACAAAGGGCCAAAGCCCGCTACGTGGACGGAACTGAAGTCGTGCTGCCCCGGTGCCGACGCCGAGTTTCTGGGCAAGCAGATGGACGTACAAGCGACGGCCGAAGACGCCACCAAGGCATGGATGGGTGAATTGCAACGCCGATCCGAAGCCGACGCGACTGCCCGGAAGGAAGCCGAAGACGCCAAGGCCGAGGCCGAGAAGCAAGCGGCCGAAGCCAAGGCCGAGGCCGAGAAGGCGAAGGCCGGCAAGCCGGGCGTTGACATGCTCGGCGGCGGAAACGGCAAGTCGACTGATGTCGGTGAGCCGCTGGCCGCGTT
>JABMRP010001297.1 GCA_013202535.1 Planctomycetota bacterium | reverse complement strand
GTGTCGAACAGGGCAATCACATTCTCCGGCGGGACGGCGGCCTGGATGTTGTGGACCGAGGCCGCTACGTAACCGCCGCCGGGGGCGAAGACTCCCACGGCCGCTTCCACTTCCCGCGATACCTGCTCGGGGGTGCCGAAGGCGAGCGTACCCTGGCAGTCGCACGAGCCGCCCCAGAAAACCAGCCGATCGCCGAACTGGCGCTTCAGCTCCACGGGGTCCATGCCCCGGGCCGTCGTCTGCACCGGGTTGAGGATATCGACGCCCATCTCGATCAGCGTGGGGAGAAAATCGAAGATCGCTCCGTCGTTGTGCATGAAGACTTTCATGCCGGTATTCTGGTGAACCCAATCGAGCCCGCGCTGGTAGTACGGCATGACCAGTTCGCGGAACATGGCGACCGACAGAAACGGCGCGTCCTGGGTCCCCAGATCGTCGTTGAACTGAAGGATTTGCACCCGGTCGCCCACGGCCTCGGAGAAACGCCGCAGATTTTCCAGCCAGGCTTCGGTCAGCTTCTCATACACCGCGCGGACGTAGTCGGGCTCGGTGGCCAGGGTGATCATCCACGACTGGAAATCGCCGGTCCCCAGACCGAAGAACAGTTCGTACGGCGGCCCCAAGGGCGCGATGATCGCCAGGTCGGTGTTCTGCCAATAGGCCTCCGCTTGGGCGTGGTAATGGTCGCACTCGGCGGCGGAGAGCAGCGGCGGTTGCAGCGCGGCGGGATCGGTGTGCAGGGCGCCGGGGTATTTGTCCAATCGGTCAAAGTAAAACCCGTCCTTGGGCATCCGGGCCATGGGACTGCCGTCTTCGTGGCGTAGCAGCAGACTGCCCGACGACTCGACCTCGGGCCGATACCCGCCGGGGACCTCGACCGGCGTGCCGTCGAACAGGGTCCACGGCTTCCAGTTTTCGTTGCGGATACCAAACGCCACCTCGGGCCGATTGAGCCCGATGCAGTCGGCACCGAACCGATCCAGCACGGGGCGCTCCACCTCGGCCAGCATTTGGTAGATGTCGTACACCCGGATGGGCGTGTCGATGCCCAGCTTCGCCTTGAGCCCGTGGTACGTCGACGCGGCGATACCCGACTGGCGCGTACCACCGAAGTCGATCGGCACCCGATCCGGCTCCTGGTGGTTGATGGCGAGGAGTACGCGCTGGCGGGAATTCATTGCGCGAGCACTTCCTTGGCCGCCCGGATAAACTCGGGACTCGTGCCGCAGCAACCGCCGATGAATTGGGCCCCCGCTTCGACCAGCGCGGGAACGGCTCGGGCGAATCCCTCGGCGGTCTGGTTGTAGACGGTCTGATCGTTGACCATCTCCGGCAGTCCGGCGTTGGCTTTGATCCAGACGGGCAGATCGGTCGCCGCGCGCAGGCGCCGGCATATCGCGGCAAACTCCTCGATCCCCTGGCCGCAATTCGAGCCGATCACGTCGGCCCCGGCTTCGGTCAACTGCTCGACCGCTTGCTCTACCGTGGTGCCCATCATCGTGCGGTCGCCGTCCTTGCCCGAGTCGAACGTCATGCATCCGACAACCGGCAGCCCGGTCCCCTTGGCCGCGGCCACGGCCACGCGTGCTTCGGCCGGATCGGACATCGTCTCGACGACGATCCCGTCGGCCCCGGCGTCGGCCATCGCTTGGGCCTGTTCGACGAAGGCCGCGCGGAGTTCCTCCTCGGGTACCTCGCCCATCATCAAGATCACGCCGCTTTGGCCGATCGAGGCGAAGACGACCGCCCGATCACCGGCCGCCCGGCGAGAGATCTCGACGCCGGCCCGATTGATCTCGACGGTGCGATCGGCCAGCTTGTGACGCGCCAGCATGAAGCGGTTGGCACCGAACGTATTGGTGATAATCACCCGGCTGCCGACCTCGACGTAAGCGCGGGCGACCTCTTCGACTTTCTCGGGGTTCGAGAGGTTCCACGCATCGGGACAAGCCCCAACGTCGAGCCCGCGGGCCAGCAGTTGGGTGCCCCAAGCCCCGTCGGTCAGCACGGGGCCGTCGGCGGTCAGTTGTGAGATCAGTTCATTCATCGTTTGAGTTCCTCCTCGACTACAAGGTGCTCATCCATTGTAGACATTCGGCCCGGCGAAGAGAAGGACAAGTCTTGACGGACCAACCGGAATGCGTTCTCATGCGGACAGTACTCGACCCAACCACCGCCGAAGGAGACTCCATTCATGGCTATCAATTCCGTTCGCCGCCGGGTGATCGACGGCGAGATTCTTGTGGGAACGTGGTTGGTGCTGGGCTCCAGCCTGACGGCGGAAATCGCCGGCAACTCGGGGTTCGATTGGGTCCTGCTCGACATGGAACACGGCATGGGTGCCAACGATAGTCTGCTGTTCCAGCTCCAGGCCCTTTCCGGCACGCCCGCCTCGCCGATTGTCCGCGTGGCGCAAAACGATCCGGTGTTGATCAAACGGGCGCTGGACCTCGGACCGGCCGGCATCATGGCACCGATGGTCAACACGGCCGAGGACGCCGAGCGGGTCGTCCGGGCGATGCGCTATCCGCCGGCGGGGATCCGCGGAGTCACTCCCTACACGCGCCCCGCCGATTTCGGCCGCGACTTTCCCGGATACTTCGCTTCGGCCAACGACGAACTGCTCTGCCTGGTACAGATCGAGACGGAGCAGGCCGTCGAAAACGCCGAGGCGATCGCCGCGGTCGACGGCGTCGACGTGTTGTTCATCGGGCCGCTGGACCTGACCGTCGGGCTGGGTATTATGAAGCAATTCGGCCATCCCAAGTATCGGGCCGCCGTGGAGAAGATCGTCTCGGCCTGTCGCAAGGCCGGCAAAGTGGCCGGCATTATCCTGCTCGACGTCGAGGTGCCCGAGGAGACCGTAGCCGACGGGTTCACCTTCATCGGCCGCGCGTCCGATGGCAGTGTACTGGCCGCCGCGCTGAGCGAACTGGTCAAGCCGTTCGAGAAATTCAGGGAAGCGACTGGGGACTAGGGGTTTGAACCAAGCCCATCCGTAGCACCCGGTGGATCGAGAAGTGGTGCGGGTGGCATGCTACGCCGTTAACTGGTTTTGTTGTTGAAGTGTCTTAAGTTCTTTGGCACACGCAACTTGTTTGGGGCTGGCTATTTG
>JABMRP010001296.1 GCA_013202535.1 Planctomycetota bacterium | reverse complement strand
ACGCGTCGCGGCGGACCGGCCACCGTGTCGCCGGAAACCGCGTTGCCGCCGGCGTCGTAAAGGTAATGGGTCCACTGGTCGATGTCCGCGGGGTATGGCTTGGCCGTGCTGGTCCACTTGCTGTCTCGCTGGACGTACGCCGCACCGCCGGGCCGCAACACGCGGAGGATCTCCTCATCGGAGATCGCGCCCGGGTCTTTCGCTACCAGGAGATTGACCATGTTGTCGGCGTAGGGCAGGTACGCGTTCGTCCACAACTCGACCGATGCGACGTCGCCCAAGCCACGTTCTCGTAACAGCCGCCGAACCTTGGCCACGTTGTCGGCCTTGGCGTCCAGCGATTGCACTAGGTAGTCACCGCCCGCCGTCAGATCGGCCGTCATCGTGCCGTCATCGCAGCCGAGTTGAACGGCCAGACCGGACACATGCTCCGCTGGGTCGACCGGCGGCCGCTCGGCAGCGGTGCAATGCGTTGCCACGGCGAGTAACAGGAAGCACGCGACTCGGGAGGAGGCTTTGCCCATGGTTCGATTCCTTTCAGGAGTAGTGTTTCGTATAGTAGCCATCTACTTCCCACCCAAACAGATCACGCCCCCGTCTTGCGTCGTGACAAACACTCGCCCACCCGCGGCGGCCATGCCGTCCCAAACAGGCGCGGGCAGCTCACATCGGGCCAGTTCCTTACCGTCTTTCGCCGACAGCGCAACAAGCCCTCCTTCCAGTCCGGCCGCCAACAGCGTGTCGCCGGCCCAAACCATCGCCGCGACGCGCTGGCCCGGTTGATCGTCGGCAAACACGGGCACCGACCACGCGGCGCCGCGGGCCAGCCGCTCGCTGCGCCAACTGTCGGCCTCCGGCTTGCGGGTGTTCTGGCCGGCCGCCCAACCGGTGATCCAACCGATATCGAATTTCTCGACGCTCTCGGCGTCAAAATCCCGACGATAGATTGTACGCTGATCCTGCCCGCATCCCAACAGCGTCTTGCCGCGAAAGACGACCAGCGGCCGATCCGCCGGCCGGTTCCGGTCGAATCGGGTCTGATGGCGCGGCGCGTAGGTCCAGCAGCGCCGCGGGATGACCAGTTCCAGATCGTCGGTCTGAAGCCGGGCAAACGCCTCGCCCGCTTTGCAGGTCATCTCGCCCGAGGAACGATCGAACATCCACCGCGACATGGCCACGGCGTCGCCTTCGCGGTGCAGCAGGTCGAAGTTATCGAATTCCAGGCCGCTGCTGCCGTAGAAGTTTTTCGTCGGCACGCTGTCGAGCCGCCGCACCCAGCGGATCGCGCCGGTGGCCGGCTCGACGGCAAAGACAAGGACCCCACCGTCGGCCAGCGGTTGACGTCCGGCCGCGAAATAGGCCACGTCGTCGACCACCAACACGCTTCCCGGCACGGGCCACGGCGATTCGATCTGTCCGTAAGCGACGATTTGCTCTTCGTTCGGTGCCGCGCGAAGCCGCCAGACCAGTCGACCGTCGTCGGCGCGAAGACAATAGACCCAACCGCTTTTCGTGCCAAACAGACACAAACCGTGGTGAATCGTCGGCGCCGTGTCGACGCGCCCGGAGGCGGTGTAGCGCCATCGCTCCTTTCCCGAGTCCGCATCGAGGGCCACGACCTGATGGGCATCGGTTCGCGCCACGTAGACCATCCCCCCGGCAACCACCGGCGGGGTGACCGGGCCGTCGATAAACGGATTCTCGCGCCAGTCCTCGGCGATGGACCCCTCGGGCCAACCGCCCAATTCCGCGCTCCAGGCCACTTTCAACTCGGCCGGCACACTCTCGCTCGTGCTACTGCTTCGCCACGAGCCGCGACGATAGCAGGGCCACGAGTCGCCGGACGCGGCATTTTCACCAGGCGGATCAACTCCTTTTTCCAACAGAAAGTCGCCCGGCTGCGGAGCATCGGCCATGACTGGCTCGCCAGGTCGCTCCGGCGCCATCGCCGCGTAGCCGCGCAACATGGGCCAGCAGACGCAGTGCTTGGGCGCCACGTAGATCAACCCGTTGGCCGGCATCCACCCAAAATCGCGTCCACAGGCCGCCTTCGTGATCCGGTTGGCATCCATGACGCCGGTTTCCAGGTTCGTCATTTCCATCTCGCCGCACAGTGCGTAACGGAGCGTGGCCACCGGCGGGAAACAATGGCACAGGCCGGCCGGAAAACTGTGTTTCTCTTCACCCGTTTGCGGGTCCAACGCGACACACTTGCGGTCTTCCATCACCCAGAGCAGCGGCCCGACGAACAGCGCCCGGGCTTGCTTCATGTGGTTCATGCTGGGCACAAACGTGCGGCTCCAAAGCGGTTTGCCGTCGACGGCCGAGACCAAATGAAGGGTGTTTCCCTCCTTGTCGTCATTGAGCGTGGATACTTCGAACGCCACGAGATCGTCGTGGCAGACGATGCGCCGCACGCCCAGTGTCCAGGGGAGGTCGTCTGTCTGCCAGCGGACCGTTCCATCGGCCAGTTCGAGGCACACGGCCGTGGGCTTTTCCCCCCGTCGGGGCGATCCTTGCAGGAAGAAGACGCTCTTGGGACCGGCAACGACGAATTGGATGGCCGGCCCTTCATGCGTCCAGCAGAGTCGACCGGTCGGGACGTCCAGCGCGCGAATCGACTT
>JABMRP010001295.1 GCA_013202535.1 Planctomycetota bacterium | reverse complement strand
TTCCTCCTCAGCGAGCGGCTGCTGAAGCGTTGGAGCGGTTTCGTCTTGCCTCGCAACCGGCCGACGGACAACATGACGATGGGTTGGGACCGTCCGCAGGAAGACGAATTCGCGCTGTGCAATCTGGGAGTGCCCAGTCCTTATGCGACGATCGCCTTTCCCAATCATCCGCCCCAGTATCAAGATTATCTGGAGTTGGAAGACGTTTCTCCGTCGATGCGCGGCCGATGGCGGCGGACGTTTCTCCATTTTCTGCGGAAACTGACGTACAAGAGGCCGGGACGGCTGGTACTGAAGTCGCCGCCGCATACGTTTCGATTGCCGATGTTGTGCGAGTTGTTTCCCCGCGCGAAGTTCGTCCACCTGGTTCGAGACCCGTACGTCGTCTTCATGTCGACGGTCCGGTTGTGGAAATCGCTGTACGCCTCGCACGGATATCAGAAGCCGAACCACGAGGGGCTCCAGGAGTTCGTCTTCCAGACGTTCCTCCAGATGCACCGCAGACTCGATGCGACTCGTGGACTCGTCGGTCCGGGCCGTTTCTATCAATTACGCTACGAAGACCTGATCGCCGACCCCGCCACCCAGATGCGCGCGCTCTACGAGCAGCTCGACTTGGGCGACTTTGGCTGCGTGGAAGAGGCAATCGCGGCGGATCTCCAAGGACGCGCGGACTATCAGCCCAACCGCTATGAACTGACACCCGAGCTGCGCGAGAACATCACCCGCCGCTGGCAACCTTACATCCAAAGGCAAGGCTACTCGCCGTAGTGTACGGGACGTGCGTATCACGTAACACTTTAGCCGAGTGAGGCTCGCGACTTCCCCCCACCGTCGCCCCCGTCGTGCTTCGGGCCCGGCGGAAGCTGGTGTTGGCCGTTTTGGGGTGGTGAGATATGCTATGTCTCAGGGATCCGCGTAGTCCCATGACGCCGGCGCGGATGGGTGGCGTTTCCCGCACATAGGAGGCATGGCCATGAGACGGTTCTTGACGGGGTTTGTCGGTGTGTTCTTGTTGGCGGGGCCGGTTGACGGCGGGGGCTTGCCCGCGGCCGAAGAGGAACAAGGCCAAGCGGCGGCAGCGGCAGAAACGCTGTCAGCGGAGGAGGCGGCCTGGAACTGGGCCTGCCGGGGAGGCACGGCAGTCGGTTTCGCACGTTTCATTAATGGGTTCCCCGAAAGTCGGCGCTGTGAGACAGCGTTTCGTCGCATGGTCCGTGCGAACCCATCCTCTGTGTTCGACTGGGGGAGGCGGCTTGAGCCGAGTTCCCAACTGCAGGCACTCGTCTCCCGGCTTCTGCACGACGACGATCCGCGGATCCGCTGCGAGGCGGCCTGTCATCTGTTTTGGTTCGATGAATTGTGCTGGTTCCGGGAACTGGATCGTGCCTTTCAGGGAGAGCTTGTGCTGAAATTCGGCGCGGGGTTGGCGCGTTTGCAGGAGCATGAGGACCCCCGCATCCGCGTGGAGGCCACACGCAAGCTTTGGCAACTGGATGGAAAGAAGAGACCCCGCATACCGGTGGCATGTTTGAAGTCGGCGGACGCCGAGGTAAGACGATCGGCGGCGGGTTGCCTCCGAGACATGCAGATTCCCGAAACACTGCCCGAGTTGGTAGAGGCTCTGCGGCACGAGGAAGACGATGTTGCGCAACGCTGTCTGCGTGAAGCCATTGCCGCAGCGGCGCCGGTTGTCGGCTGGGACACCGTCGTCAGATTACTCGATGACAAGCACCCGGCAGTCCGGGAGAGTGGAGCCCTGGCACTTGATGTTAGCCGGGATCCACGCGTTGCCGATCTGGCCGTACGAGCATTGGAGAATGAGTGCAATACCTATACCAAGGTGGCGCTCCTTCAAGTTCTGGGCATCCGCCGCGATCCGCGTTTGACCGAGATTCTTTCCGCCGCGATGGCTGGTGCGGACATAGGATTTGCGAAGTTGGCCACGAAAGCGATGAACGGGCTTGCGGCTGAGAACGCGCAAGCCCGCCGCCGGTTTCTGGCGGCATTTACTCATGAAAATCCGGCTGTTCGGTATGCGGCATGTGGTGCGATCATCTCTTCCAACATGCGCCAAAGGCCCAATTCAAAGACCGATCGGCCCGGTAGACGTCTGCCGCAGGACCTCCAGGAGGCCTTTGCGAAGACGCTGGAAGACGAGAATCCGCTGGTGCGTTGGCTGGCCGTGGTTGCCGCTTCGCGGATCCCGAACCCACGATCTACGAGCATTTTGGCTGCCGTCCTGCGAGGCGAGGAGCCCGAGATTTCGGACGAGGCCATCCTTGCTGTTGGCCACGGTGGCGTCGACGATCTCCGAGCGAACCTCAAGTTCCGCCCCGCTGCCGCGATGTCTCTGGGCGATTCGGGCGATCCGGCCGCATTTTCACCGTTGCTTGAAGCCTTGCACGATGAGGACGAGGACGTTCGCACTCAGGTGATCGAGGGCCTCGGAAGGCTGAAGGACCCGCGCGCGGTAAACCCCCTCATCGAGGCCCTCAACGACGATGCCCCATCCGTTGCCAGAAGTGCCGCAACGGCACTGGGCGCAACGGGAGATCCCCGCGCGGTGAAGCCCTTGACTCGCGCCGTTGAAAACGAGGGTAGCACCCTGCGATACTGCGCCATTGATGCCCTGGGAGAGATCGACGACCCTCTCGCTTGCCAGACGCTCGCGCGTCTTATGACGGGGAAGTCGTCACCGGAAGACGACTCGCGGAAAGTGGCGGCTCTAGCGGCAGTAGCGCTGCGGAAGACAGACAGCGCGATGCTGATCCCGCTGCTGTCTGGCGGCATGCCCGACGCGGGGCCTTTGTTTCGACACCACGCAATCGGGTTGTTTGCGCAAATGAATGATCCCCAAGCGGTCGAGCATCTGGTTGCCGCACTGAATGATCCAGTGCCCACCAATCGGCTGGCTGCCGCGGAAGCGCTGGTGATCACCGAGGATCCACGGGGCACCGAGGCGGTGCTCGCATTGGCCCGGGAGGCATGGCGCCTTGGCACGAGTCCCGATGACATGTACATCGAGAAGGACGCGCGTGCGCGTCTGGCAAACTCGCTGGGCCGTGTCGCCGATTTCCGCGCAGTGGAACCACTGATCGAACTGCTGACTGATTCCGCTCCCCTGGTGCGAGCCAACGCAGCGCGAGGGCTGGGCCTCATCGGGGACCGCCGGGCAACGGAGTCCCTGGTGCCGTTGCTTACGGATCTGGACGTGTCGCGCCCCGTCGTCGTGGCCCTGTTGGCGTTGGGCTGGCGACCGCGTACCACGGACGAACTGGTTCTCGTACTGATGGCCGACGACGAATACCCGCTCGCGAAAGCTATCTGGCCGGACACCAAGCGAGTCCTGCTCAGTGCCGTCCACTCAGACGATCGGCAAGCCATTGTGTTCGGTGCGTACAAGCTTTTGGACTGCAAGCCGGATGATGATGACCTGACCGACGAGTTGATCGGCGTTCTGGAGAACCAAAAGGACGTGGAGACCGCAACGGTATTGGCACAAATATACACCGCTCGCTTAGAGTATCCGATCTTGCGGCAGGCCGGCGAAGATTGGCTGGCCCAGCACCCCGAGCCGCCCAAGTTCGAGTGAGTTTAGCCCACGCACTTGTGCCAGGCGTTTCAAAGCACGGTCGTTCCCGTTTCGCTCCCAACGCCGGGCACAAGTGCCGGGG
>JABMRP010001294.1 GCA_013202535.1 Planctomycetota bacterium | reverse complement strand
CAAAAGGCGGCCCAGATCGACAACGGCAACGCCGAGGTTTTCCTGCTGCTCGGCCGGGCGCATTACCAGTTGGGCGCGCTGGACGAGGCGATCGCCGCCTGGCGGAAAACGCTCGCCCTGGCTCCGGAGGAACCGCTGGCCAAACGAATGCTGGCCGCCCTGGGTGCCCAGAAGATCGACGTTGATCTGCGGATCAAGCTCAACGCGGCGATGCGAGACCAACGGCTCTTTCACCCCGGCTTGGACGAGTGTAAGAAGGTACTGGCCGAGGAGGCCGTTTCCGACGCCCAACGGGCGGCCGTAATGATGCTCCAGGCACACATGGCGCTGGAGTCACAAGGCCCCGCGGAGTCCTGGAAGATCGTCCAACAGTTGTTGACCCTCTATCCCGAGCACGCCGATCCGATCGAGACGACGCTCGTGTTGGGGCAGGCCAAGCTGCGCACCGGTGGCGAAGCGACGGCCGACGGTCTGGCCTTGCTGCAAAAGATCGTGGCCGACCACGGGGCAACTCCGGCCGCCGCCACGGCCCAATATGAGTTGGCCTCGTTTGATCTGGAACAAGAGGTCCTTCCCGCGCGGGTCGACGCGCTGGCCGCGTGGCTGGCCGCCAACACCGATCACCGGTTGGCCCCTTCGGCCAGCCGGAAGTTGATCGACTCGTATCTCGTGCTCACTGTTGCCAGTGGTCCGCCGCAAGACGATACGCCCTTGAGCGCCCAAGACAAGAAGGCCCTGGCATTGACCGTCGCGCTCTACGGTGCGACGCCCACGGCCGGCGAGACGCAGACCTTGAGCGCGCAATGGGCAAAACATTTCACCTCACACTACAGCAGCCGGGGAGCACACACCGCGTCGATCGAGGGCGTTGGCACGCTGCTCGGGGCCAAGCTGCCTCGCGCCGACCGCGTGCTCATGTTGCGAGCGTTGGCCGGTTCCCAGCGAGCGGTTGCCGGGCGGCAACTGGGCCGTCAGTCGTTGGCCGGCGAGTTGGCCGCGGCCGACCCGACCAAGGTTCCGGCCGCGTTGACCGCCGTGTCGGCCACGCTCGATACGATCGCCAAGGAGTTTCCCGCCGAAAACATCTGGAAGGATCGCATGGAACTGGCCGGTCTGGCGCGAAGTTACGCTTCGGCCGTTCCCTTGCCGGTGGAAGTTCGCCGCCTCAAGGCACCCGACGCCTGGGCGATCGAACTGGCCCTGCCGATGATCCAAGCCGATGCCGATGCGGCGACGGTGAAGCAGGCGGTCGAGATGGTTCAGGCGGTGATCGCGGACTACGCTTCGCTGGAAGCGACCGAGGCCCGCGAGTTGACCCTCGGCGTGAGCCGGCGGCTCGTGGCGGCGGTGGCGGTGGAGAATTCTCTCTGGCTGGGTGTCTTGTCGCGTCACGCCGCCCTGTTGGACGCCCATGCCCGGTATCTGTTTGCCGAGAACACGAAGCATGGCCAGGATGCGGAAAACGCCAAACTGTCCGATATCCAGAAGGAGTTTCTGGAGGTGCTCGCCCGGCAGGTTACCCATTATGCGGCCCAGGCCCCCTCGACGCTGCCACTGCTGGGCATCCACCTCGGCCCGTGGATTGCCGCCGGCCACTGGACGGTCGCCCAGCAAGCGTACACCACGCTGGGCAAGTCGTTGCCCGCGGCCCAACAGCGGCGGGCAACCCTCGCGATCGTCGGCCTGTGGCTGCGGCAAGTGGAAGCCGAACACAGCCGGCTGATAGCCGCCGGGCTGACCGTTCCCCGCCAACTCGATCCCGTACACCTCAAAGTGCTCCAGCAATGTTACGCGCTTCAAGGGGAAACGGGCGACGATCTGGCGCAATTGAACGCGATTCGGCAACTATGGCTTCGCACGGTAACTCACTACGCAAACCTGGAGTATTTTGAACTGGCCGAACAGGCCGCCGCGGTCAAGGGCGATCCGGCGGTCGAGGCGGCCGACGAGTTTGCCGAATTGCAGCTTGCCCGGCTCCAGGAACAGGCGGCGCGGCGCCAGCTCGACGTCTTCCTGAAACAATACAACGCCACCGAAAAACTGGCTCTTTCGCCGGAATTTACCGCGGCGATCACCGCCTATCGCAAGTTGATCACCGACCGGCCCACCAGTCCGCTGGTCGCGCAGGCCGTGGCCCAGGTGTTCGGCGTGGCAGCGCTTTTCGAGGCGCATGGTGCCCATGTAGTGGCCGCCGGCGTGTATCGCGACTTCGCCGAGTTTGCCGCCGGGATCGACGTTCTCTCGCAAAGCGGGCCCTCGACCACCAGCACGGCCGAGCGCGCGATCCTCGCCGCCGCCGGCGCGCTGGACGCCCGGGCGCGAACCGCGTTGACCAAGTCGCGGGCCGACCGGGCCGAGGATGATCCGCCGCCCGAGGAGCTCAGCGCGGAGTTTGCCGCGGCCATTACCGCTTATCGCCAGTTCGTCGAAACGCATCCCGACAGCCCGCTGTTGGGTCAGACGATTGGCCGGATCATGGCCGTGGCGCTGAAATACGCCGAGATCGACGCCTGGGAAGTGGCCGACGGGGTCTACGCCGACCTGCTCGCTTCAAAGCTGGCGGTGCGGCGTCCGGAACGTTTGGCCTTTGCCCGGGCGTTGTGCGTGTTGGGTCCCGCCATGCCGGACCATGCGCGGCAAATGCTTTCGGCGCTGACGGCCGGCGGCCTACGCGACTCGGCGGAATCCGGCTCGCCGACCATGCTGGCCGGTATCACCAGCCGAAATGGTCTCGATCTGGGGGTCGAGCTCAATGGTGACATGGGCGGCGGTGGCATGGGCGGCATGGGCATGGGCGGCGGCCAATTCGCCGGGAATCGCTTCGGTTCCGCACGGCAGCCGAATGCCCCGGCCACGCCGCCGGGAGCAACTGCGACACCGGCGGATGAACCGGCCGAGCCACAGCCGGTCGCAGCCGAAGCAGCGTCGGGCGGACTCATCGTAACCACGCTTCCCGAGCGACGCCCCGAAGCCGATCGCGATCAGCAGCTTCTGGCGATGCTCCGCACCCAGGAAGCGAATCGGGCCTCGCAAGTGGCCCAACTCCGCGAGGATGCCTTCGCCTATCGGATCGTCCAGAACGATTCCGAGCAGCAGGGCCAGCAGGCTCCCATGCAACAACGGCAGCAGGCCATCGCGGTGGTCCTTTCCGACGCCGAGTTGGAGCGTCAAGAGAAGGTTCTTACCGCCGCTTACGACGCCTTCGCGGCCATCCGCAAGACGTATCCCGAGACGATCACCGCCGAACAGGCGCGGGGTGAGATCCTCGCGATGGTCGGCCACTGGCGGGGAGTCTCTCAATGGCAGCGAGCGGCCGCGTTGGGCGAGCGGTTCCTGGTCGATAATCCGACCGACACGCAGCTTTCCAAGCTCCGCCTGGAAATCGCCCGCGATTGGCTCGCTTGGGCCTCCAAACCCATCAAACGGAAGCCTTCGAAGCAGGAGATGCTGACGGAAGTGTCGCAGCGATTCGCGCAAGCCCGCAAGGAACTCGAT
>JABMRP010001293.1 GCA_013202535.1 Planctomycetota bacterium | reverse complement strand
TGAGTTTCTGTAAGCAGTGCTGCAAGGCATGATAGCGGAGATCGACCTCATGACTGGTCGCCGCGACGTCCTCGGCCACCACACGGACGAAGGTCTGGCTGAAACGCGTCTTCTCGCGACTCGATTTCTTCCGGTATGCAAGGACCATGTAGTAGGCAATCGTACACGCCCAGGCGCCAAAGTCCTTCTGGGGATCGTAGTCTGCAAACTGCTCCCACAGACGCACGTTCGTTTCCTGATAGAGATCGTCGGCGTCCGCCCAATTGGGAACCAAGGCGAGAATGTACGCCTTCACGCGACGTTCGTGCCGCGATAGCAGCCGAAGGAAATCGACCGTCTTTCGGTCCTTTGCAGAAGGTTGACGACCTGCGGAATCCACGGGCAACCTCTCTCGTCTTACGATGGCCGGTTGAAAAGGGCATTCTCACATAGATTAAGCCACGCCCGCCAGAATTTGGACATGTTTCTGGCGGCTTAGCGATGTAACAAACGTACCTTGAAGGGCACCAGTGACTGTAAACTACTGCCATATAGAGAGTTGCGATATTACGGCCACTTCATCAACGGCACCAGGAACTATTGGCGACAAGTGGCCGCCGTTTTTCCGCGTCGGCTACTATCACCAATCCTCAGCGTCGTAGCGACCCCCCACAAAGAGGTTCCGATTAAAGGCAGAGCGCCAATGGCGCGGCCAATTGCACCCCTCCAAGAAGGGGATTTTGGTCGGCATCCAGCTTCCGACCGGGGGATAACGTAGACTTTCTTGCCAGATTCTCTCAGACGCAGCGGGAACGACATCGTGGCGGTTTGGCAATGTTATCCTGGCAGTCCTGCCCAGAGGCCAGTCGTCGGGGCGGAGTTCGGTCAACAGCACAAGTCGAGATGAAAGAGATCAGCAATGCCTACCGGTCTTGAGGCGTCATTTCAGTATCTCGCGCGTACCGAGAATCGGGCGGCCATCGATGTACTGGTCGCGGGGCTGGATAGTCCGGATTCGTCGACCCGAGAGCGGATGCTTCGCGCGTTGTTGGAGCGTCGCGATCCGGAGGGTCACTTGGAGATTTTCCGACGATTGGGGAAGTTCGACGACGCGGCCAAGGAGGTCATCCGCAAGCGTCCCGACCGGTTGTTGCGTGGTGCCAAGGCGGCCATTGCCAGCGGCGATCCGCGGACGTTTACCGCCGCGTGCGCGGCGATTCACGAATACTTGCTGTACGATGTGGCCGGCGACCTGATCAACATCATGGAGGACGACGGCAATCCGGCGGCGTCCGCCTCGGCCGCGACACTTCTGCGTCTGGCCCGGTTGTTCTACGAAGAACTGAGCGGCAGCGAGGAGAAGCGGAAAAAGAAGGAACTTGACACCCTACGCCGGCGTCTGACCGACTCGTTGGAGCAGTCGACCCGGCGTTTCAGCAAACACCAACATGGCGAAGTGATCGAGGCGTTTCTGTTGGTCGCCAAGCGCCAGAACGCGTCCTTGCGCCAGATTCTTCAGCGTCGCGACGATCCCGCCCATCAACCGATGATGGAACTGCTTGCCGAGAGTTCGCAAGGAGGCGTGATGCGTCTTTTGCTGGCCTATCTGGACGACGCCACTCCACCACTGGCGGTAATCCAAACGCTTGCCGGCCGGAGCGACTTGAAGTTTGTCCGGCATTTGGTGCGAGCCACCGGGAACCGACCGTCCAGGAGCGTCGCCAAGACGTTGTCGGAGATCAAGTCGATCGCCTGGGCCACGCCCGACTCTTCCGTGCTGGACGAATTGGACGGACCGGAACAAGCCAAGGCGATCACCCTGCTGGCGGCGACCTCTCTGCCGAAGGGCCGGGTGCTGGGCGTATTCGACCATTTCCTTCAGCACGGCAAGCCGGCAGGACGCCGGGCGGTGGCCCAAGCCTTGCAGAAGTTCGAAGGCAAGGAGGCGACCATGTTGGTCGTCCGGGGACTCAACGACGACGATCCGGAAGTGCGTGCCCATCTGATCCCGCAGTTGCGGCCGCGAAAGATTCCCGGAGCCATGCTCCTGCTCATTCGCATGGTGGGGCATCCCCACCCCACCGTTCGCGAGGCGCTGAGTCAAGCGCTGCCCGAGTTCACGCTCCGCCAGTTCATGCTCAATTTCGACTCGCTGGACGAGGAGTTGCGCCCGACCACCGGCCATCTCGTGCGAAAAGTCGATTCCACGACCGAGGCCGAGTTGGCCTCCGAACTGGAGTGCATGTCTCCGGTGCGCAGGCGCCGGGCGGTGGAAGTGGTCGATGCGATGGGCCTGGTTGGAAATCTTGAGCAAGCGGTCATCCAACTGATTTCCGACGAGGATCACATGGTACGCATCGCGGCGGCCAAAGCCCTGGCCAGCATCGCCAGCCCCACCAGTTGGGACGTGCTCCGCGACGCCCTGCTGGATCGCAGCGTCATCGTGCAGGAGGCGGCCGAACGGAGCCTCGATCGAATCAGTCAGTCGCTGCTGCTCCAAGCGGCCGAAAAGGAACAGGCCCCCGAGGAGGTCTCCCCATGATCCACCTGTCGACCGGGTTCTTCCTGAACTCAATCTTTCTCCTGGCCGCTCCATCGGCTCGCGAACCGGGCGCCGGTGCGGGGCAAATGGCCGTGTGGCTCGCAATCGCCGTAGCGGTCATCGCTATCGGGGCCACCGCCTGCTGGCTCTTGACCCGCATGGCCCATCGGCGCCGCTACAATAGCCAGGCCACGCTTTTCACCGGCCTGTGCGCGGTTCACGGGCTGGCCCGCGGTCCGCGGGGACTGCTTCGCCAGATTGCCAAACATCACGGGCTGCGTCATCCGGCTCAGGTGTTTCTTGAGCCGCAATGGCTGGACCCGGCTCGGCTGGCCGGCCCCTTCCGGGCGCAAGCGGCCGAGATCCGCGCCTTGTCGCAGAAACTGATCGGAGAAGATCCCCGAGGGGCTGCCGACGCCTGATTCGGTGGCTCGCGCGGGGCGGACACGCCCCCTTCACGGCCAAACTCTTGGTTCGATTGCAGGGCAAGGCGCCCCCTGTCCGGGCGGGCCATCTCGGGGGGTCTTGCGTTCTGACGCCCAACAATTATAATGTGGCACTCGATTCGGTCGAATTTCCCGTGGAGACCGGCCCCGCCTCCCCGCCGTCGCCGTGGCCACCTTTCGGCGATGTTCCAGGATATGGCAACCGCAACCGTCACGCGTACGGTCGGCGGTCTCCCGCGACTCTCGTAAACAGGGAGCCACACGAACACATGACGGCCAAAAACGCATCCAAAGAGCCCGCTCCGGCCATGATCGAGGCCGAGGGTCTTTCGAAGTATTACGGTGAGTTTGCCGCGATCAAGGACGTATCCTTCTCGATTGCCCAAGGGGAAGTGGTTGCCTTCTTGGGTCCCAACGGGGCCGGTAAGAGCACCACGATGAAATTGCTGACCGGCTACCTGGCCCCTTCGGCCGGAACCGCCCGAATCGCCGGATATCACATGGGTACCGACCGGCTGGCCGGTTCGGCCCGGTTGGGATATCTGCCCGAAAACGGGCCCCTTTACTTGGACATGACGCCCCGCGGATTGCTGCAGTTCTTCGCCGACGCCCGCGGTCTCTCCGCCGAGCGCAAGAACCAGCGAATCGGCGACGTGATTGAGATGTGCGATTTGGCCGGCGTGCTGGGAAAACCGATCGGCAAGCTGTCGCGCGGCTATCGTCAGCGGGTGGGCATGGCGCAGGTCCTCTTGCACGAACCCGACGTCTTGATCCTCGACGAGCCGACCGCCGGCTTGGACCCCAACCAGATCCACGAAGTGCGGGAAACCATTCGCAAGTTGGGGCGGAAGAAGACCATTCTCCTCTCCACGCACATCCTGCAAGAGGTGGAAGCGATGGCCAGCCGTGTCCTGTTCATCAACGAGGGACAACTCGTCTTCGACGGTCCGATCGCCAAGATCGTCGGCGACGGCAAATCGTTGGACGAGTATTTTCGCCAGTTGACCGGTGCCCCCACATAACCGAAGGACTTCGTCAAAAACCATGAATACGAACGTTCTCTGGGCAATTTTCAAACGAAACTTCGTCGCCTATTTCTCCACGCCCACCGGCTACGTGTTTATCTGCGTGTTCGTGCTGATGAGCTCGTCGGCCGCATTCTGGCCCGACGAGTTCTTCACGGCCAACCTGGCAAACCTCGACCAGCTCAATCGCTGGCTCCCCTGGATCATGCTGGTGTTTATCCCCTCGATCACGATGGGTGTCTGGTCCGAGGAACGCCGGCAAGGCACGGATGAACTACTACTGACCATTCCGGCCGGCGATCTGGAAGTCGTGCTGGGTAAATACCTCGCCGCGGTGGCCATCTACACCGCCTCGCTGGCCTTTTCGCTGGTCTCCAACTACATCGTCCTGCGCACCCTGGGCGATCCCGACGTCGGGCTCTTCATGGGCACCTATTTCGGCTACTGGCTGATGGGCGTGTCCATGCTGGCGGTGGGAATGGTGGCGTCGTTCCTGACGAGCAACCTCACCATCGCCTTCATTCTCGGAGCCCTCTTCAACGCGCCCCTGGTCGGCCTGGCCTTTCTCGCCGAATTGGAGCTCGGCTTGGGTTGGGGGCCCGCGCTTGGGCAATGGGGGATCAACGACCGCTTCGCCGAATTCGGCCGCGGCGTCGTCAGCCTGGCCGGCGTTACGTACTTCCTGGCCGTGGTGGTGGTGATGCTCTATATCTGCATGGTGTTGATCGGGCGGCGACATTGGGTTCGCGGCCGATCGTCCCAGACGATGGCCTTTCATTTCCTCGGCCGGAGCATTGCCCTGGTGCTGATCGGCGCGGGGATCGTGTTCTTCTTCGGGCAGTTTCGCTGGACCCGACTCGACGTCACCAGCGAGCGGCTCAGTTCGCTTTCGCCCAGAACGCGCCAGTTGATCGATTCCCTCACCCTGGAACATCCCGTGGTGATCGATGCCTACATCAGCGAAGAAGTACCCGAACAGTACGTGCAGACGCGGCTGAACCTCAAGGCCATGCTCGAGGAGTTCCAAGCGCGGGGACGCGGCAAGATAAGCGTGCAAATCCACGACACCAAGCCACACAGCAACGAGGCCGAAGGCGCCAAGCGACGTTTCGCCATCACCGGCCGCACCGTGACCGGAGAAGGGGGTGAGGGGGCCGAATCGCCGACGATCTTCATGGGACTGGCGTTCACTTCCGGGTTGAAGCAGGCGATCGTGCCGTTTATCGACCAGGGAACCGCCATCGAGTACGAGTTGATCCGCTCGATCCTTTCGGTGGACCGTCCCCAGCGGAAACGTCTCGGCGTCATTGCCCCGCGGGTCTTCGATCCCCGGAGCCGGACGCGCACCGCCGAAGATCCGCTGGAATCCGTGTCGCTGCTGATCGAGGAACTCAAGCAGCAGTATGAGGTCGTTACCGTCGACCCCAGCATGCCCATCCCCGTCCGTTCCGACGACAAGGAGAAGGACGGCGAGAAAAAAGAGAAGAAGACCGACGATGCGGAGGGCGACACGCCCGAAGAAACGGAAGAGACGAAGTACTTCGACGTGTTGCTGGCCATCCAGCCTTCCTCCTTGCGGCAGGGCCAGATCGACAATCTCGTGGCCGCCGTCAAAGAAGGACAACCGACGGCCATCTTCGAGGATCCCTACGTTAGCATGACCCGAGGATTGCTGTCGACCACCGAGCCCTGGCCGGAGGATCAAGACGGCCTGGCACAAATGCAGCAGCAAGCGATGATGCAGTCGATGAACCCGAATCTGCCGCCCGAGGCGCGGCAGCAAATGCAGCAGCGGATCATGATGATGCGGCAGCAGATGGTGCTCGACCGCAAGGGCGACCTTGGGCCGCTCTGGAAGGCCCTGGGGGTCAAGTTCGGCGGTAAAGTCCTCTGGCAAGACTACAATCCGCATCCCCGGCTGAATCAGGTGGGACGCATACCCAAGGAGTGGATCTTCGTCGACGGAGATTGCGGGGTCGCCGAACCGTTCAACCAGGACGACCCGACCACCGCCGGACTTCAGGAGATGGTGCTCTGGTATCCCGGCAACGTCAAGGCGGCCTCCAAGGCGAAGACGCAAGTCACGACGCTGGTCCTTGCCGGCGATCAAACGGGAACGATCGACTATGAGCAGTACTGGGTTCGGGATGAGCGGTCGGGACACCGCATCGGCATGCGCCCCGAAAGCCAGCAGGAGGTGAAGATGCCCGAGGAGGATACCCAGGATCCGTACGCCGTGGCCGTGTCGATCGAATCGGACGACGACGCGAGCAAGGTCCGGGCGATTCTCACGGCCGACGTCGACCTGCTGTGCCCGTTCTCCTTTCAGATTCGCAACGGGCTGTTGTGTCCGATCTGCAAGGCGACGTTGACCGAGTCGTCTTTCGACAACGTCACGTATGTGCTCAACGTGGTCGACGCCTTGGCCACCGAGGAAGATCTCCTGGAGATCCGCAAGCGCCGGCGGGCGCATCGCGGTCTGGCCAGCATACGCGACGCCATCCACGAAGCCAAACAAGAAGCCGAGACAG
>JABMRP010001292.1 GCA_013202535.1 Planctomycetota bacterium | reverse complement strand
GGTACTCGACGGTGAACGTTCGCTCCCTCGGGCTGGACCGGCGAGGATCGTGTACCAGACATACGTACTCCTCAAACGGCGTGGTCACATACTTCTTCGCGAATTGCCGCGGCGTGATAACGCCGTCGCGATGGAACTTGCGATCTTTGTCGGTCCACTGCCAAAAAAACTCCGACGGCGGTGTACCGAGGTGAATGCTTAGCATGCGATAAACGGTCACGAGAATCTTGTTCTTCGTAGCGAGGATCTCGCTTTCGGGCGCGCCGCGGTCGTGCAGTTCGCGCAGGTCCATGGCGCCTTCTCGCAATTTGCGGCGGAGCATCCTGTTCATACTTCGCGAATTCGACGAACTGTGCGTTTCGGGCATCACCGACTTGGGAACCAGTCCGTACTTCTTCACCAGGTTGGCAAACATATTCCATTGCCCGCCGTCGCTGACGAGGCTCTGCAGAAGGAAATGAACCGTACGATCATCCACCGGGCGGTCGGCCGTCTCAAGGATGGCTTCGAGAAAATAGTTGGACTTCTCCAGCTTGTCCCAGAACATGATGTAATTCTGGCTCAACTCGAATTCTTCGAGCGATAACGACTTCATGGCGTCGACCCGCATGACGTTGAGCCCGGCAAACATCCAACAGCGGCCCGACTTCATCTGGTTGGTCGCCTGCCAACGATCGAGCGTGTGCGAAAACGTATGGTCCATCGACGTCACGAGGGAGCGGTTCAAGGCAATCTCGGTAACGTCCACCTTGGTCACCGCGTTTTGCACCAAGGTGTGCTCCGGCCGGCTGGCAAAATCCTGCTGGAATGCGCTGATATCGCCGGCGCCGATCTCGCGAGCCGTGGATTTCTCTATCGGCGGCGTCTCTCCATGCACAACGGTTTGAACCAACAAGACGACGGCAAAGCACGAACTGTACTTAAACACAATGGATCTCCGGAAAAGACAGGTTTGGGGTTGATCTTCGATCCGTTTGGGTTAGTCTGGCGGTGGTTCCGCCGCCCTCCAAATCACATCGACTTGTTTCCGGTGGGTGTCTTCCGAGTCCTTGTACGTAGCGACCGTTCGCTCCAGCCCCTCGCAGAGCTTGGCGGTCGTGCTCAAGTAGGACTTGTCGGCGGCGTATTGCGATTGGCCGGACAGCCGCTCAAGCCGGCCTTCGGAGAGCATCTTGAGACGCTGGCAGGTCGCCGCCAGATACTCGACCGCCAGCCGGGCGTGGGCCGCTTCGTAGCTTTCGGCCAACCCGGCGGACACGAGTCCCTCGTGGAACTTGCGGATGCGGGTAATCTTCGCGTCTATCTCCGCCAGACCGGGCGCTGACGGCTCCTTCTTGGACGCGACCTGCTTGCCGTCGACGTACAAGGCCAGCCCTCCCTCGGCGTCAACCGTGGCCGCCACGTGGACCCACGCGTCGGGTTTGAGCTTGGCGTCGTAGCTCAGCACGCCGCGCTCGGTGATCAATCGCAGCGAGTTGCCGGGATGCGTATCCAGCAAGTAGCCGTTGGAGGTGCCGACCTCGCTCTTGTCGAGGATTCGCCCTCCGCCGGCCGCCTGCTGTTTGGGGCAAATCCATGCGTCCAGCGTGCCGCCGTCGGCCAGATTGAGCGAGGCGTCGTGAGCCACCTCCAGGTATCCTTCGCCCGATAGTTCGATGGCCGGATCGCCCGAGCCGTTGACCATCTTGTACTGACCGACGACCTTGGCCGGCAGGTCTTTGCCTGCCAGGTTCGCAAAGACCTTGTCCTGCACGACGCCCAGTTTCCAATCGCCCACCAGGGCCTCGTCCTTGCTGAAGGTGGCCAAATAGTTGCGGCCCAGTTCGCCGATCTCCTTGGCCGTCAAGGCGCGGTTGAAGACCCGCGCCCGGGAGATCCGGCCGAGGAACCGGCTGCCGGCGAGGCTATCGGCCCCGATCCGCAGCGGCAGCCGGTTGGTGCTGATCACCGGGAACTGCCCGCGGCTCCAGGTGATCTTGCTCAGTTGCGGTACGTCCGGCAGTGCCGACGCAGCCGTCGGCTTGCGCGGCTCGAACGGCACCGGCGTGGCCCCGCCCAGGACGATCTGGATCACCGCTTCCCGAGGCGTCTTGTCGTAGGGCAGTGTGATCGATTTCTCGTCGAACAAGGACCATGGCTGACCATTGACCAGCACCGCCGTGACGGGACCGCTTCCGGTGGTAGCCAAGTAGAGCCGCTTCGCTCCGAAACGAATCGGAAAATGCTGCCCAAGCCGCGTGATGCCCGGCGGGATGTGCGGCAGGAGCACCACCCCGTCGGCCCGGTACAGATACTCG
>JABMRP010000023.1 GCA_013202535.1 Planctomycetota bacterium | reverse complement strand
CCATGGTAACCCGAAGCGTCAGCTAGGACTAAAAAGACGGCCTCGCTGACGCTTCGGGTTACTATTGACGCCAGGCGAATCCTCAGTTGTCGCTCAGCAGAATGGTCAGTTGCCTCTCCAGATCGAGGTCGCCGACGTCTTCTTCTCCATGGCTGGCCCCCCCTTTCCGCCCGGTGAGCCAATCCTGATTCGTTGCCCGGTCTTCGGCCCGCAACATGCGCAAGACCCTTTGGAAATACAAGCGTTCGTTCTGGAAATCGCCTCGCGAGTGGGCCTGCAAGGCTCGGCGAAGATCGAGTTGGTACGGTTGGAGCGGTTTGCGGTCGTCGAGGTTGTGAATGTAGTGGTCGATCAGCTTCTTCCGGGCCAGCGACTTGGCCTTGCTTTGGCGGCCGGTGCTCTGGGGATCGACCAGGAGCATCAGAACGGTGACGGAAAAACTCACGCACAGCAGGCAAACGAGCACAAAGGGGTTGATCTTGCGGGCGGCCTTCTCGGTCGGCTCCGCGTCCTTGCTCTCCAGAAGTTGGAGATCGGGAAGATGGCCGTCCTCGGCAAGCTGGAGTTTCGATTGCACCGTCTTGGCCGCAATCAGCCGGGCAACGCGAGGAGCGGGTCCGGTCGGCAGACGGGGCGTGACGGCTGGTGTGTCGCTGCTTTGCCGCGCGGTGGAAGCTTGGATTTCGCCCGCCCGCTGCGCTGGGGAGAGCAACGGAGGTGGATCGGTCGGCTGCGGGGGTTCGGTTTCGGTGGGTGACGCGGTCGGCAAGGGACCTTCTTCGGCGGAAGCCGGACTACCGGCAGACGCATCGGCGGGCACACTGCCGGCCAAGGACGTCGGCGGACTCTCTTCCGGACGCGGGGCCGGCGAACCGGTCACCGGCAGCCGGGGGATCGACGATTCGACCGGAGGCCGATGCACGGGCAGCGAGGGCGAATATTCGCCAAGCGGCAGTGCCGGAGCATCCGGTGCGAGCGGCGGTTCGGCCGGCTGTTCTCCGGGATCGGGCACTCGGAACTCGCTCTGACAGCGCGGACAGCGAGTTTCCGTTCCGGCGAATTTCTTCGGGACCGACAGGGGGTTCTTGCAGTGGGGACAGTCGAGCTTGATCGGCATCGGTTCGGCGGCTACCGGGTACGGGAAAAGGTTAATTAGAGCATTAGCCCAACGGCCAGGAAGTTCAGTAGAAACGGTCCGAGAATGATGAGCACCGTGGCGGCCATAATCAACACGGCCGGCAGTAACATATTCACGCCCGCCTCTCCGGCAATCTTCTCGGCCCGCTGGCTCCGTTTGATCCGGAGCACGTCGGACTGGGTACGGAAGATTCGGGCCAGGGGGGTTCCCAGGGTTTCCCCCTGAATGATCGAGCCGACGATGGCGCCAATCTCGTCGTCGGCCAGGCGCTCGCGCAGCAATTGAAAGGCTTCGGTCCGGGTCTTGCCCATGTTCATGTCGGTCAATACGCGGCCGAACTCGATGGACACGGGATGACCGCGAAACTCGCCGACGCCCTGTTTCAGCGCATCAAGAAACGTGGACCCGGCCTCCATCAGCAGGGTGAGCAAATCGAGGAGGTAGGGCATGCGGCGTTTGATCGCCACCAAACGCGCGGCGGCCTGGCTTGCCAAATGGTGCCGCAGTATCCAGAGCGTCCCGATCGTCAGCGCAAATGCCGGGAGAAGCCCGGCCGCGCCGAATTCGGTCACCATCAGGTAGAAGAACACCGGTGAGATGAACAGGGCGATCAACTCCATCCGGGCAAGGTACTCCTCGGCCAGCCACACTCGGGGCATGCCGGCGGCCGCCACCTGGCGCTGGACCTCGGGGAGTTGTTCGCGGAAAGCGGCCCGATTGAATCGTGCCAGGATCCGAATCAACGGGTAGAAGACGCGATAGATCGTATCGACGCGCCGCAGTTCGTTGATTCGGCTGATGTCGTAGCGCCATTGCCGGCCTTGTTCGAGATCTTCGGTCCACAACACGCGCAACACCCACCAGCCCAAAGAAAACACACCCGCTCCGGCCATCGCGCTGCCGATCAGTTGAAGCAGGGGAATTCCAGCGGCAAATAGAATGGGGATCATGGTTTACTCTAAATATCCGGATTCAAAATCGCGCGGGCCCAGACGAAGGCCACGACGTTGAAGACAACGGCGATGGCCAGAATCAACTGGCCGGGCAGCGTGACAAACAGCCGCGTCGTGGCATCGGGGTCGATGAAATAGTAGACCAACAGGATCAGCGCCGGGGCCAGCGCCATGTAAATGGCCGAGCGTCGGGCCTGGGCCGTCTCGGAGACGATTTTCCGCTCCAGACGTTGCGATTCGATAATCGCCTGGGCGATGCGCTCGACCGTCTCGTTGAGCCGGCCACCGCTTTCGTGGCTGGCCAACAGGGCCGCGGCGAAAAGGGTGAAGTTTTCGCTGTCCAGCCGCGTTTTGGCCTCGGTCAGCGCTTCCTCCAGGGGTTTGCCCATGTTGTATTCGGTGACGATCTGCTGAAACTCGACGTTCAACGGCGCCGGACCCTGGGCGGCGAGAATCTCCAGCGATTGGGGCAGCGACAGGCCCGCTTTCACCGCGTTGGCCAACGTGACCATGGCGTCGGCCAGTTGGTCTTCAATCTTCTGCCGTCGCCGCTCGGCCATGCGCCGGACCGCGTACCAAGGCCCGCAAAGGAGAAAGACCGAGAACAATAGCCCAAAAATCAGACTGCCCAGCACCAGCCAAAACCCGAACAGAATACACGCCACGGCGCCTACCCATGCGATCAAGAACTTTCGCAATCCCTCGGCCGGCGCGCGAAGCCTCCGCAGCTTGTCGGCCAGATCGGCCTCGACCAGATCGAGGAACCGGCCCAGTCCCTGACGGCACGAGAATACCGCCACGGCCACGGCCACACCCATCGCTCCGTTGGCCAGCCAGAGATCGAGGTCGGACATCGGGGTTTTCTCGCTTATTTTCGGTGGTCGTCCAAGAGTTCCTTGAACCCACGGGATGCAACCCGTGGGCGTAGCAGCGCGCTGAAAAAACACACGTTGGCGGGTTCCTATTCCGCCTGACGGTCGCCGTACAGGAATTCCAACTCCAGCAGTTCCTTGCT
>JABMRP010001291.1 GCA_013202535.1 Planctomycetota bacterium | reverse complement strand
TCCGCCGGCTGAGCCGGGTACTTCTCCCGGACATAGGGCACACGCGACAGGTAAAGGTCCGTGTGGTAGGGCACGACTTCGTTCGGCCCGCACCAGCGGTCCCAATCGAGCCACTCGGGGATCGGCTGTGCGGGGAAGTTGCATTCATAGGGGCTGGGATAGTTGTAGCCGATGACCGACCGCACCTTGCCGATCCGCCCGTTGAGAATTAGTTCCACGGCTTTGCGCGTCATCGGGTGGGATCGCTGCTGCTCCCCGGTTTGGAACACGCGCTTGTACTTGCGGACCGCTTCGACCATGACCCGCCCCTCGCGAATCGTATGGCTCAAGGGCTGTTCGCCGTAGATGTCCTTGCCGGCCTGGCACGCATGAATGCAGGGCAGGTAGTGCCAATGCTCGGGGGTGGCGTAGATGACGATGTCCACTTCCTTGCGATCGAGGACGTGTCGGTAATCCTCAAAGGCCGGGCAGTTGTACTTGGCCGCCCATTGGCCCGCCCGCTTCTCGTTGAGATCGGCGACCGCCACGATGCGGGCATTGTTGGGCATCCTCCCCTGCCCGCCCTTTCCGATCGCCAGTTGGCCGTTGCGCCGCCCGCAACCAATGATCCCCACGCCGACCTGGTCGTTTGGCCCCGGCGTGGGCTTCTTGGCCGCCGAAGGTGACGGGACTGGAGCCGGTTCTTGTCGGGGCGAAGGGTACCCCGGTAGAGCGATTCCTGCCACGGCCACCCCCGCCGCTTGCCCCAGTAGTCGTCGCCGGGATATCTTTCTACTGAGTGTCATTGGAGTCTCCTATTTGTCGGTTTCCGTTCTGCGAAGTGCCCCACGAAAGCCGTACGACGAGTCACACGCTTGTGCCCTCCCGCGAAGCGTACTCCCGCGCGGATGAAAAACTGAAGTCCACCGCGCGCTCCACCAATTCAGCGCGAACCGGATTGGCATGGATGTACACAACGATTCGCTCCAGTTCCTCTTCATCGCGCACGCAATGGTCATACGACTCGCGCTGCCAGAATCCGCCCGTGCGACCCAGCAGCCGGTTGCACTCGAGCGCCGTGTGCCGGTTGACCGAGTGCTGAATTCGCTGGCGCGGCGAACGGTCGTCCACCGCCGTTCCGAGATCCTGAACCCACTTGTCCCGCGGACGAAACACCCAGTGCAGATGACTGGGCATGACCGCCCAAGCGACAAGGTCGTAGCGTTCTCCGTCGAAGTGTTTCAACGACTTGACAACCTCGGCAGCCAACCGCTCGTCCGCCAAGCGACGCACGGCAGGTTTACAGTCCAACCACTCCTCATTGGCGGCGAAAAGCCGTTTCCATTGCCGCGTTTTCCAGTCATCGGACGGTACGTCTGCCGGGCGCGGCTGCCGCTGTAGACGGTGTCGAACCCGTTCAATCTCCACCAGTCCCTGCGCCGGAATGCTGCCGAGCAGACAGGTGGTGATGAAATAGGTCGCACCCGGCTGGTCCCAATGCGGAAGGCGTCGTCTGGTAAATCTTTCCTGCATGGCCGATGTTCCTTCGCGGTATCCCGTCGAGCCGGTTCACAACGTGGCATGTGGTGCACGAAACCCTTACGCCGAACGCATCGCCAGGTAAACCTTGCGGATGGCCCGGACGATGTCCTTCAGATCGTCGTCGGTGAAGTTGGGGTCCATGATCACGCCGCCGGTGCGTCCGTGGATGTCGATCGTCTTGGGGCAGCACTCGCTTCCGTAGCGGATTGCCTTGCCCTGGGGGGTATTGAAGGAAGGCCAGTCGGGGTGGAGGGTGACCTTGTTTTCGATCCGCTTGTCGGTCGGGAGAATGACCGATCCGCCCGGGCCCGAGGCCGCGATTCCCTCGGCCCTCAACGCCCGCAGGAAGCGGTCGCGCCGTTGGCGGGTACCGTGGTCCAGGAAGATCGTCACGCCCAGGTCACCCTCCTGGTCGGGCGTCTTCCGCAGTTTCAGTCCGGGCAGATCGGCAATGCCCCGGCGGACCTTGCGGGCGTTGTTCCGCAGGCGGGTGCCAATGGTTTCAAGTTTCTGCAATTGCCCCTTGAGGACCGCCCCGGTGAATTCGCTCATGCGAAAGTTGCACGAGGCGAAGGCCGCCAGCAGGCCGCCGCCGAGGGATTCGGTGTAGGGCGCGCGGATCACGCCCACGTCGTGGAAGCGGACGGCGCGCTCGAAGAGTTTGGCATCGTTGCTGGTCACGGCGCCGCCCTCGCCCGAGGTGATCGTCTTGCTGAGTTGAAAGCTGTTAATGCCGATGTCACCGATGGAGCCCACGTACTTTCCCTTGTAGCGTCCTCCGCAGCATTGGGCGCAGTCTTCCACCACGCGGAGCTTGTGCTTCCTCGCGATATCGAGGATCGGGTCCATGTCGGCCACGCCTCCCTGAAGGTGGCTGGGTACGATCGCTTTGGTCCGCGGCGTGATTCTCGACTCGATGTCGTCCGGATCGATGGCGAGCGACCCATCGATCTCGGCGAAGACCGGCAGGGCGCCCGACAGGACGATGGCATCGTAGTCGGCGTACCAGGTCCAAGCGGGTAGAATAACCTCGTCACCGGGCCCGATTCCCAGCGCCGCCATGGCGGTGTACAGAGCCGTCGTCCCCGAGGTCACCCCGATGGCATGCTTGACACCGATGTGGGCGGCATACGCTTGCTCGAACTGGAGGGCCTTGGAGTTCGCGCCCCACCAGCGGAACGGATGCTTCGACTCAAGGACGTCCATGAGCTCCTGTTTCTCGACGTCGTCGTAGAACTGCGGCCCGTAGGGCCGCGAGTGGAGCGAGGTCTTCCGCACCGGGGTCCCGCCGTCGATCGCGAGCTTCTGGGTACCTTCGGCGGCAAGGCTCGTTCGAGTCCCGCCAGATCCCACGAAAATCGAGGCGGCGCCGGCGGCGCCAACGGTTGTCAGAAACTCACGACGGTTCTTCATCGGACTCTCCTTTCACCTTCCAAATGGACGGAACGCTTACACGGCTTCTTCCAACTGTCCGAACGCAACATGCTCTCTCTGCCGACGATAGCCTGGTCACGCCTTGGCCAGTCGGGACGCGTGGGCCTGGATCTTGCGAATGGCCTCGACGATTTCATCCATGTCGCTCCGCGGGCCGAGGAGCACGTTCTGCATGAGCCAAACGGCCTCCTCGCAGAGCTTATCGTTCTCGGGGCAGCGGTTGCGCTGGGCCCATTTCTCGATGGTCGCCTTGCCGTAGACCTTTACGTACGGGCGGGAGTTGAGCGCGTCAGAGATGAACGACGCCTC
>JABMRP010001290.1 GCA_013202535.1 Planctomycetota bacterium | reverse complement strand
GGCAGCTCGACTGCCGAGTGCTGCTCCTCTCGGCGGTCACCGGCCAGGGACTTAACCATCTGCTCGGCGCCGTGGCCGAGCAACTCGATCAAGACAAGAACGACGGCTGGTAATCTCCCCACGGTAGGTGCCATGGCTTCCTCCGATCATCCAACGCTGATCGCTGTCGACGTCGGAAACCAGCGGATGAAGTTCGGCCGGTTCGATCGCCAAAGCACGCAGCGATTCCCCGAACCGGACAATACGCTCCAAATCGCCGACGACGCACTGGACATGGAGCCCCTGGCTCGCTGGCTCGGAGACCTCGCGGCGCACGAAACATCCTGGGTGATCGGCACGGTCAACCGACCCGCGACCACACGGCTTCTCGATTGGCTGTCGGCGCAAGGCACACCATGCCGGGTCACTCTCTTAGCCGCCGGTGATCTGCCCCTGTCCGTCGCCGTCGAGCGTCCGGACATGGTGGGAATCGATCGACTGCTCGACGCCGTGGCCGCCAACTGCCTGCGAGCGCCGCACCGCCCGGCGGTCGTGGTCGACGTCGGCACGGCGATTACCGTCGATCTACTTTCGACCGACGGCGTTTTTCTGGGCGGTGCGATCGCGCCGGGTATCGCCATGTCGGCCCGGGCGTTTCACGAATTCACCGACTTGCTCCCCCTGATCGGCATGTCGGAACTAACTTCCCCGCCGCCCGCTTTGGGAACGTCGACCATCGAAGCGATGCGATCCGGGCTGTTTTGGGGCGCGGTCGGCGCGGCGCGGCAGTTGATCGAGTGCCTCGCCGCCGAGGTTTCCGGCGACCCGGAAGTCTTCCTCACCGGCGGAGCGGGCCCCGCGGTGGCCAAGCTGCTGGGTCGACCCGCTCGCCATGTCCCCCATCTCACACTGGCCGGAATCGCCCTGTCCGCCGCCGAAACGGGTTGAGCGGAACCGCGACTTCCCTCAAGCTCCACGCACCATGCTCGTCGGCCGACGGATATCGGAGATCGCGGTCGGGGATGTATTCCACGCTTCAGGGGGTCGGAAGTGGGCTCCGCGAATGCTGCCCCCCGGCGATGACTCCAAGCGATGGCGGGCAAGGCTTCAACGGCGCGGGGGGCTGGCGGCTGTTTCGAGTTTCCGCCGGGACTGCCGGGCTCGAACAATCCGTGCGGCCCGGCCCCACTCGTCGTTGCGATTCAAGGTGGTGTTCCCGCCCCAGAGGCGGTACTCGGCAGTCGCCCGGCGATGCGTCCGGCGCGTGCAGAGATGAGCGAACTTCGCTCCCGCCCAGGCCATCCGCAGCCACAGGTCGTAGTCCTCGCCGACCTCGATCTGCTCGTCATACCCGCCGACGCGAAGAAAAGCCTCGCGGCGGCCGACGACGTTGCCCGAAGGGATGAAGTTCTCTCGTTCCAGATCCTCAAGCCGGAAGGGACGACACCAATCGTCCGGCAGGAGTTCGTGCCGCTGAAATCCATCGGTCGTGAAGGCGCCCCTGGCGCGGTCCATGTCCGTGTAAGCGACGTCGACGTCCGGCGAATCTTGCAGAAACTCGATTGCCCGGCGCAGATGGTCGGGCGCCCACCATTCGTCGTCGTCGATCCAGGCGATAAGGTCCGCCCGGCCGAGTTGCAGCGCGAGGTTCCGGGCCTGGGGGATATTGCTCCAGGACGCCCCGATCACTTTGATGCGCGGATCCACAACGGGTAACTGGAGGTTTCCGTCCCCGTCGATGATCCACAGCCGCCAGTCCGGCAACTCTTGCCCCACGACGCTCTCGATCGCCCAGCGAATCAGGTGGGCGCGTCCTTTGGTGACCATACACACGTCGACCAGCGGTCGGGCCTGGGCCTGCAGCCAGCGGGCGTGTTCGGCCGGATCGGTCCAGTCGCGAAGCAGATGGCCCCAGAACTTGAGGAAGCGGTCGCGCGAGTGGTGCTTCAGCGCGTCGATGTTGACGGGCCGTCCCATGTACTCGATGCGCGATTGCGAGTCGCTTTCCCGCCGCACGGTCTGCTCGCCGAGGTGGTGAATCTCCAACGGCAGGCGCATCAGCTTCCAGCCCGCGGCGCGCCACTGGAAACAT
>JABMRP010001289.1 GCA_013202535.1 Planctomycetota bacterium | reverse complement strand
TCGTCGCCACGAGAAGTCCCGGGGCGTCGTACTCTTCCATAAGTTGCAGTAATGTGTTGACAATGCGAGCGACCTCGCCGATGTCCTTTGACGCAACACGCGATCGGGCAATGAAATCGCACTCGTCGAGCAGAAGCACGCACGGCTGCTCCCGTGCCGCCTCGAATACGGCCCGAAGGTTGGACGCCGATTCACCGAAGTAGGACGAGATTAACGCATCGAACCGAACCTTCATCACGGACAGGCCCGTATTCCATGCAATTCTCATCGCCCCGAGGGTCTTGCCGCAGCCGGGCGGGCCGTACAGGAGAATCGTCTTGCGCGGCATCAGTCCGTATGCCGATAGCCTCTCTCGTGCGGCGAACTCCTTTTCCACTTGGACAAACCGCTCGTCAACATCTCGCGGCAGCACCATGTGATGTTCGAGTGCGTCATGTGCAATGACCGTGACCAGCAGTTCACGATGTCGTCGGCTGATGGGCAGTTCGCGAATGCTGCGGTCCGAATCGACACCGGCTTTATGTCGTTGGCGCTTCTTGTCCGTGTTGGTGAGGATAGATTCGAGCTCCCCTGCTAGGCGCCCATGCCCTCGGCGGCGCTCCGAATCGACGATCTTCAATGCCAGACGCGAAAGATCGTCTTGGGATTCCAAGGCAATCGCCCGCACCAGTCGCCTGAGCATGTCTGAGTTCATACTGCCACCATCAGTGGTGATTAGGATTGTGCTGCCGGATTCTCCACAGAGTCTCGAACCGGGGCGTCACGGTTCTTCATCGGCGTACAGCACTTGCCTCTACTAATAATTCCTTCCTCATTTGCTGTCAAGGACTTGCGTCATTTGCCATGCGGCCCGCCGGAGAGTTGGAATAGCTGATTTCCTGGATGGACTAGGGCGTCAGTTGGCCTCGGCGCCGAGCGAGCTTCTCCGGCAGAAGCCGCCCTCACCCCGGGCCCCTCTCCCAGCGGAGAGGGGGAACACGCGCCGAGTTGTTGGCCAACAGGCGCTTAAGACGGAGGGTCGCCAGGGTCGGGCAATTAGGGTGTTTGCCGGCAGTTTCTCGGGGGGGGGTTGTGGGTGAAAAACAATTATTGACGTGCTTTTCTGGTATTATCGTAAGCTGCCGCCGGGGAACCACTTACGGCAAGCCGCCCGAGAAAGTTGACAACAACACCTCAGAGGGTCTACCGGTAGACCGGAGTGAATTGGTGTACACCATTGCCAAGACGCCACTTGCTGATTTCGCCAAACGGCCGAAATTGACCAAAACGGCGGGCAGGGCAACTCCGCCTGTTTTGGACCGGAGGAGGACCGTCCAGATGTTCAGTAATCCGCTGCCACGGCCGAACCGCCGGAACGAGCGATCTATCCGATCGGCGGCGCCGCGTCGAAGGCGATCTGCGCTTCGCACCACCCGGCGATCCGCAGGAGCCGGTCCTCCTGATAGGCGGGGCCGACGAGTTGCAGGCCGACGGGCATCCCGTCGTCGGCCAAACCGCTGGGGATCGAGACGACCGGCACGCCGGCGCAGCTCCAGGGGGCTTGAAACAGGGGCGTGCCCGTGGTGGTCAGGTCGGCCGGGGCGGTGGTGTGGGTCGAGGGCATGACCAGGGCGTCGACGTCCGCAAAAAACGATCCGGCGCGGCGGCGGAAACGACGCTGGTCGGCCAGCGCCGCGGCGTAATCCACCGCCGAGGTCGCCAGCCCGGCGTCCAGAAGCGAAGCGATCTTCGGGCCGTATTGGTCGCGATGGTCGGGGAAGTTCTCGCGGTGATAGGTGGCCGCCTCGACGCCCATGATCCGCAAGTGCATCGGACGGATTTGCTCAAATCCACCGTCGAAGGCAACCGGCTCGACCGTCGCGCCGGCCTGGCGCAGCTTATCGAGTGCCGCTTCGGTAACCTTCCGCACGGCCGGATCGGCCTGCTCCATGAAGAACGGTTCCAGAAGCCCCAGCCGCGGCGGATCGGCCGGCTCGGGAGGCGGCTGCGTCTCTTCCCCCGTCACCTCCGGCACCAGGCAATCCAGGAGGATTCGCAGATCGTCGACCGATCGGGCCATCGGGCCCACGTGGTCCAGGTGATAGCTGACCGGCACCACGCCACATCGGGAGATCCGGCCGAACGTCGGTTTGCAGGTGGCGATACCGCAGTAAGAAGCCGGGCGGACCAGCGAGCCGCCGGTCTGCGAACCCAGGGCTCCCAGACACATGCCCGTGGCCACCGCGACGGCCGACCCGCTACTCGAACCGCCGGGCGTATGCCGCAATTGCGGATCCCACGGGTTGAGCGTCGGCGAGGGATCGAAGCAGGCGAACTCGACGGTGACCGTCTTACCTAAGAGAATGGCCCCAGCCT
>JABMRP010001288.1 GCA_013202535.1 Planctomycetota bacterium | reverse complement strand
TTGTCCTTTGCGCGCGTCTTGCGACGCTGATAGTCACGCAAAGTATACAAGGAACCCCGTCCTCTTTTCACTATCAAAATCTACTCGGAAATCTGCGAAAGTTCAGGTTGCGGAGCGTAGTTAAACTGGAAGATATAAGGCACTATCTATCTGGGTTATTTGCGCGGCGTGTGCTGCCTTCTGGATCGATACCAATTCTCTGAGATGGGAGATCGCGATGCTATCCACGGCGAACAGACTGACGGCGGCACTGGTTTTGGCAATGCTCGCCGGGATGACTTCCCCGACCAGCGCAGCGGTGGTCACGTATGCCGAGTACACCTTTGAAGGCGCGGCGGGGGCTGCCGCCGCGGCGACGGACGTCTCGGGCAACGGGCGCGGTTACGTTACCGTGATCGGCTCGAATACCTACGACGCTGAAACCCGTCCAGGTAGCGAGGGCTCCACGTCCGTCCTCTTTGCCACCGGCGGCATGTACGGCATGAACAATGTCCTCCCTGGCGGTGTGTTGCCGACCAACGACATCGGATTCGAAGGCTGGTTCAAGGCCACCAATGCCTCCGAGGGCAACGTCCACATCTTCGGCATCAGCAGCAACGCCAACGGGATGTCGATCGCCCAGAACGGGGCCGCCTGGTCCGGCCTGCACGGCGGGATCACCTGGCTCAGCCCCACATACCCGGTCGACACCGCCGAGTGGGCCCATCTGGCCGTCGTTCGCGACAACGGCGTCACCAAGTTCTTCGCCGACGGTGAACTGATTACCAGCAACGGCGGCGGCCTGGCGAGCCCGCACGCGCCCCATCTGGCAGTCAACAGCGGCGGCGGCGTTCGCTATGACGGCAAGGCCGACGATCTGCGAATCTTCACCTTCGACTCCGGCGGGGGCCAGTTCAGCCAGAGCGATCTGAACACTCTCGACAATCTGGTCACCGGCGGCACGGCCAGTCAGTCGACCTCACACCCCGCCGGTCCCCCGCAAAACGGCATCGACCTCAATCTCGGCAACTTCACCCACACGTCGGGCGGCGATCTGAACCCATCCTGGCAAGTGGTCATGCCCGAGAACGGCGTGGTCAGTAGCGTCGTGCTCAACAACCGCGCCGATTGCTGCCAGGACCGCTTCCGCGACATCTTCGTCGACGTGCTCAATCAAGGCGGCGACGTGGTCTGGACGAGCCCCGAATTGAACGACGGCAACTCGCTGGGCAGCCCGATGGTGATCCGCCTCGACGTGCCGGACTATGTCCGCGGCAAGACCGTCCGTGTACGGCGAATCTCCGACGCGGCAGGGGATGTGCTGTCGCTGGGCGAAGTGCAGGCCCTGGGCCGAACGATCACCAACGTCGCCGAGGGCAAGCTGGCCACGCAGTCGTCGAACTACAGTAATACATCGTACCTGGCCGGCAGCGCCACCGACGGCAATTACGGCAATTTCACGCACACCTCGGGAGGCGACGCGAACGCCTCGTGGGAGGTGGACCTCGTCGGCGACGAGTTGCTGCTGGGCTTCGACATCGAGTCGATCGTGCTGCACAACCGCGATAGCTGCTGTGGCGGACGGCTCCGGGATCTCACCGTCGAGATTCTCAACTTCCAAGGAAATCCGGTCTTCTCGTCGGACGTGCTCAACCCGGAGAACGGGCTCGGCGGCGGCGTGGGCGACTTTGTCAACGGTCCGGCGTTCATCGAGCTCGATCTGCTGGCCCTCACCGGCGACACGGTGACGGGACGCTACGTGCGAGTCTCCCGCGCCGGGCTCGGCGGCAGCGACGACGGAAACGTGCTGGCGCTGGGCGAGGTCCAGGTCTTCGGCGTCGGCGCGGTCCCCGAACCTTCCACGTTCGTCCTCGCCGGCCTCGGACTCCTGGGCGTGGTCTTCTTCGGCCGGCGAAGGATGCGGAAGTGAGTCAGGCTGCGACAAACTAGAACGACAAGAGCCCCGTCGGTCGGGTCGGCCGGCGGGGCTTTTCGTTGGCCTGCCGAACCGATTCGCTCCGGCGAAACTCGGCTGTCACCTTTTCTCCGCAACCAATCCAACCATGGCGAGCAGATGCTAAAGGCATTGCCGCACTTAGGGTTACGAAGAGCCCACGCCGAGAATT
>JABMRP010001287.1 GCA_013202535.1 Planctomycetota bacterium | reverse complement strand
TTCATCATCAGGCCGACTTTCCCCTCGGCGGCCATGGCCGCGCTGAGCATCAGGGCGATGTCGTCGATCTTCTCTTTCTTCCAGGGATCGGCGTAGGCCTGGCGATTGGCGATCAGTCGGGGGGTGCTCTGGATCACTTCGTCGACGATCCGCAGGTTGTTCGCCCGGAGCGAACTGCCCGTCTCGGTCACCTCGACGATGGCGTCGGCCAGCTTGGGCGGCTTCACTTCGGTGGCCCCCCAGCTAAACTCGACCTTGGCCTCGACCCCGTGACGGGCCAGATATTGCGTGGTCAGCCCGATCGCCTCGGTGGCGATCCGCTTGCCGGCCAGATCCTTGACACTTTGGACGGGCGAATCCTCGGGCACGCAGAGGACCCAGCGCACGGGCCCGCGGCTCACCTTAGAGAAGATCAATTCGGCCACCTCGTGGACGTCGGCCCCCGTTTCCACGACCCAGTCGTAGCCGGTCAGCCCGGCGTCCAACACGCCGTCGTCGACATACCGGGCCATCTCCTGGGCACGGATCAGCAGGCAGTCGATTTCCTCGTCGTCGATCGACGGGTAGTAGCTGCGCGAAGAGAACTTGATCTTATAGCCGGCGCGGCGAAACAGTTCGGCCGTGGCCTCTTGAAGACTGCCGGCGGGGATTCCGAGTTTGAGCAGGTTGGGCATGGTAGATTCGACGTGGGTTGGGATGTTAACGGCTACTTTTTGTACACTTCGTCCGGATCGAAAACTTTCTTGCCGACGACCTCGAGCCCCTCGGGTGTCACGCGGCGATAGAAACAACTTCGGTAGCCGGTGTGGCAGGCGGCGTCGCCGATCTGGTTGACCTTGAGCAGGATCGTATCGTCGTCGCAGTCGAGGAAGACGTCGCGGACTTGCTGCACGTTTCCGCTTTCCTCGCCTTTGCGCCAGAGCTTCTGTCGACTGCGGCTGAAATAGACGGCCCGGCCGGTGGCCAGGGTCTCGGCATAACTTTCGGCGTTCATGTAAGCCATCATCAGGATTTCGCCCGTTTCGGCGTCCTGAGCGATGGCGGGCAACAATCCATCGCCTTTGGCAAAATCGGGGGCTTCAGACACGGTACTACCTGGATAGCGCAGGGATGGCGGCTCCGGTCTTCGGACAGGGGCGATCCGGGGGGGATCCGAGCCGGAGATTCCCGCTCCCCCGAGAGCCCCCAGCATAATCAGCCAGAGCCCGACTGACCAGGGCCCCTACCGAGGGGGTATGGGTTTACGTGGGGTAAGCTTCCAGCTTGCCGCTCTTGATCACCAAGAATTACAGGTCGTTCGGTTTGGCACGCAGTGGTTGAGTAGGACCATGCATTCCGAACGACCGCGCCGGTCGGTATCAGTAGCACAACAGGCTGTTGCGGGACAAGTCTGAAGGCCGAAGGTCTTGCCGTCCGATTAGTTATGGCGATAGCGAGACGAATCTCTCCCGGGACGCGAAAGGAGACCCTGTTGGCACGTTCACTGAGTGTCCTGCTGCCGGTCCACAATGCCGAGTCGCAGTTGGCCGAGCAGGTTCGGGAGATTCTGGAGATCATCCCCGAACTGACCGCGCGTTTCGAAGTTTTGATTGTCGACGACGGATCGACCGACGCGACGATCGAGGTGGCTACGGAGATGGCCGCCCAATTTCCTCAAGTCAACGTCGTTCGAAATGGATGCCGCCAGGGGCGCGCCGCCGCGATTTCGGCCGGCCTGCAACAAACAACCGGCGACGTGGTCTTCATCGAGGATGAAGACTCTCGCTTGCCGTTGGACGAAGTGCATCGCCTCTGGAAGGCGGTGGGCGAGCACGAGATGGTCGTCGGCCGGCCGCGCCAATGCGACCTCGAGCGTTGGAAGCGTTGGCTTCCGGAAAGCCCGATGGAGCCGGCCGGATACCAGATGGGGATTCGCCGGGCGATCACGTCGCTCGGCGAGTCGCTGGTGCGCCAGTCGGCCTTGCTGGAGGAAATGGCCCGCCGCGGTCATCACTGGCACGAGATCGAAGTGCGTCCCCGAATCGCCGCGGGTGACACCACCACGGCGTCGCGGCCGACCGCCGAACCCGACCCGACTCCGGTGCCGCCGCCGATCGCCAGTCGGCCGAAGCGTCCCAACTATCTGACGATCACCGATTTTGCACCATCGAGCAAAGATCTGCTGTAAGGCCGACAAGGGGACGTGCCCCCCGCGATTCCGTACCGGCCCCCCGAGCATTTTCCTTGCGTCGGCACCTCCGGCGCGTCCCGGCTCCACTTGTCCGGCGGTCGGCAATTGGGTATATTCATAGGTGAAGGGCACCACCTATAACATTTCTCGATTGATCCTTATCTTGGCAGTTCGCTGGTGCCGTTGGCGGGCAAATCGCCGCCACTCTCCCTCCGGCGAACGACCGGCGGATCGTGCAACCCGCGCGGATATCGGCTGCCGTTCCGTTGGCAGGCCGTCATAACCGTGGTTTTCTATTCATCAAAATACCGGGCCACCGCGCGCGCACCGGAGATTTTTATCCAGCGAGGTATCCGATGCCGGCCTTTCCAGGGTCGGAGCGGCTGTGTTTTTCTTTTTTGTCATACCTTAACGATGCGGTTCGCCGCCGTGGTGAACCGGGGAGGACTGTCGTCATGAACACCGTGGAATGCCGAGAGGCAGGGAGGGGGGATGCGGCCAGCCCCGTGATGAAGACACCTCGGGCCGATCGGCCGTTGCACCGCCTCCTCGCGGTTCGGCGGTTGCAGGGAGTCACGCGCCGTACCGTGGCGCGGCGTCTGAAGATCAACGTTGCGGAGGTCAAGACGCAAGAATCGGAAACGGCCGACCTGCCGCTCAGCGCTTTGTATCAGTGGCAGGAGATCCTCGGCGTGCCGGTCAACGAATTGCTGGTCGAGGCCGGCGAATCGCTGTCGCCGGCTGTCGGGGGTCGCGCCCAAATGGTGCGGCTGATGAAAACGGCCCGCGCCATTCTCCAGCACACGACCCAGGACCCGATCCGCCGAATGATCCAAATGATGATCGAACAACTCGTCGGCATCATGCCCGAGTTGGCGGAAGTCGGCCCCTGGCATTCGGTCGGCCAGTTGCGTTCGCGCAACGAGTACGGCCGAATCGCCGAGCGATGCGTCTCCAGCCGCGTTACCCTCGAACGGGCGGAATAGACGCGACGGTAACCACTTACCAAGGCCTCGCGACCACACCGGTTGCGAGGCCTTTTTTTCGTGGGGTCTACCGCGGAAACCGATCTTGCACGGCCTGCACGGTCAGCTCTTCCTCGCGCATCGCTTCCATGGCCAGCACGGCCGCATCGGCGGCTTGGATGGTTGTCAGGCACGGAATGCCGTGGGAAACGGCCGACGCGCGGATGCGGCCTTCGTCGGTTCGGGCTCCCTTGCCGCTGGGTGTGTTCATCACCAACTGCACGTCGCCGTCGACCATCAGGTCCAAGAGATTGGGATGCCCCTCCTGAATCTTCTTCAGTGGCCGCACGGCGATGCCCGCTTCTTTGAGGCATTGGGCCGTCCCGCGGGTGGCCAGAAGTTCGTAACCCATTTTCTCCAGTCGTGCGGCCAGGCCGGTCAGGTGCTCCTTCGCCCGATTGGCCACGCTAAGGAAGATCTTGCCGCCGGCCGGCAGAACCGTTCCGGCCGACAACTGGCTCTTCGCAAAGGCCAGCGAAAACCGCGGGCTGATTCCCATCACCTCGCCGGTCGATTTCATTTCCGGTCCCAGCACGATATCGACGCCCGCGAACTTGGCGAACGGGAAGACGCTCTCCTTGACCGAAACGTGGGCGGGGATTGGCTCGCGAGTGAATCCCTGCTCGGCCATCGAGACGCCCACCATCACCTTGGCCGCTATTTTGGCGATGGGCACGCCCGTGGCTTTGGAGACAAACGGCACCGTGCGGCTTGCCCGGGGATTGACCTCCAACACGTAGACCACCGGCCGGCCGTCTTCCGTCTTGACGGCGAATTGCACGTTCATCAGGCCCTTGACCTGCAAACGGGTCGCCATCGCCCGGGTCGCCTGGCGTATTTCCTCGACCACGGGGCCGGGCAGACTGTACGGCGGGATCGCAC
>JABMRP010001286.1 GCA_013202535.1 Planctomycetota bacterium | reverse complement strand
GTCCTTTCGTCTCCAGCAGCCGGCGAAAGCTGGTCAGGTAGCAGCCCGGTGCGGCGGCCTGAATCCGCGGGTCCAAGGCCATCAGATAGCTGGTCAGCGTACCGCCGCCGGAGTTGCCCGTGCAACCGATGCGCCGGGGATCGATCTCCGGCCGGCTTTGCAGGTAGTCGATTCCCCGCATCCCGTCCCAGACGCGATAGGTGGCCGTGTTGCGTCCCAGCAGAATGGCCCCCACGCCGGCCAGACAATGGGCGATGGTGCCGCCTTCGACCGGCTTGCCCTTGTCGTCGAGCAACTGATACCGCTCGCCCTGATCGATCGGATCGTAGCACAAAGCGGCCATGCCGTTGGTGGCCAGGAGGATGCACACCCGTTGGTATCCGTCGTATCCCTTGCCGTTGGCGCTGTGTCCACAGGGCACCAAAACGCCCGGATAGGGCGGCTCGGCCTCGGGCAGATAGAGCACCGCCGTAACGTAATGCCGCGGCTGGCTCTGGTAGATGATCTTCTCGATGCGGTAGCCGTCGCGATCCTCTCGGGCGACCACTTGCGCCTCCAGCGGCGTCCGCTGGGGAAAACCGCCGAGCTGTTGCTCGAAGAAATCGTGCATTCGCTTCTGATACGCGGTAATTTGCTCGGACGTTTTGATCTTCTCGTATTCCGCGTCGCGCCGATCCAGTGCCGCGTCGGAGCGCTGCATCAGATAGACGTGCATCATCTCCTTCGGTGCCACGCCGTCGACCTTCTCCGGCAAGACGGCAAGATCCTCGGCGGCGGCCATCGACACGCTCGCCAGGATACTCACGACGACCAACATGCGAACCAGCATGACAACCTCCCATCGGTAAAGGGAACGGAGGAAACCTCCTACTCGACGCAGTGTAGCCGCGTCGAGCCGGTGGGGGAAGAGAAGCGGCCGCGCTCGCGGTCCGGAGACCTGCGCCCAGTGCATGGATGGCCTCAAGGAGCGATTCGCCGGCGCCGCCGCCAACCCAAGCCGATCAGGGCCATCAGGCCGAGTCCGGCGGTGACAATCGTCGACGGTTCGGGAACGAGTTGCAAGCGAAGAATCTGGCCGTTGCCGCCGGGGATCACCCGATAGGCAAAGTACTGCTGACTGGGATCGAGCAGGCTCTGGTCGAGCGTGAAACCGGCCAGGAGGTTGACGTTGGCTGCTGTTAAGACGTCGAACGAATCGCCCAGTTGGGGATCGAACCCGCCGGTCAACAGCACTTGCAGCGAGGCGTCGAGATCGGCCGTGCCGGAGACGTCGACGAAATCGTACTCGTTGCCCTGGTCGAGGCCGCCGATCTCGATTTCCAGCACGCCGGCGTTTTGGGTGTAACCGCCGGTCATCGCCATGGTGCCGGCCACTTGGCCGGGAGCCATCTGTCCGGGTGCCAGCGTACCGCCGCCTTGCACGAGCGTCGAACCGAACGTGCCGACGTCTTGCAGTCGTCCGCCGGTGAAGTTGAAGTCGGCCGTACCCGTGGCGAAGTTAACGTTGCCGCCGGTCAGATCGAGCAGGCCGCCGGCCAGGTTGATCGTGTCGGTTCCGTTGTTGCGATAATTGACGTGCAGCCCGACGATCATCTCGCCGCCGTTGATGTTCAGCGTCAGCCCCCCGGCGTTGTTGTTCGACAGGTCGAGGTCGTTGCCCACGTGGACCGTTCCGTCGTTGAGCGTGAAGACCCCCGTTCCGGCGTTGGTGCGCAGCCGGCCGTGGTCGGCCACCGCGGCAAACGCGGGCCGCAGATCGATCAGCCCGCCGTTCATGGTGAAGGTGGCCTGGGAGTTGGCGGCTTGCCCGATCATGAGATTGTTGCGGTTCAGGGTGAGCGTGCCGCTGTTGAAGAGCACCTCGCCGGTGCCGTTATCGGCCGTCTCGAAGTTGCCGCCGTTGATCGTGATCGTCGGGCTGGTCGAGCCGTCGCCAACGATCATCTTCCCGCTGGAGTTGGCGCCGGTGTTGGCAATGCGGATGCCCTTGCTCGTGGTGAGCGTTCCGTCGATCATCTCGAACATCGCGGTCGAGCCGGCCCGGTTGGCGTTGCCGATCACCAGCTCGCTGGCGACCCGATCGCCGACGTTGAGCGCGCCGCCGGTCATGGTGTAGGTGGCGTCGGCGTCGTTGTTGCCATCGTTGGCCAGATCCAACGCCGTGCCGACGTTGACCGTGCCGCCGTTTTGCACGAACAGGCCGGTCCCCTTGTTGCCGACACGAAGCTGGTTTTCGATGTCGATCAAGCCGTCGTTCAGCGTGAAGGTTGCGTTGGAGTTGGGTCCCTGGCCGACGATGATATTGTTGGTCAACTGGTTGAACGTACCGCTATTCATCGTGACGGTACCCTTGCCGTTGTTGGCCGTCTCGAAGTTGTGGCCGGACACGCTCAGCACGGGGCTCGTCGTACCGTCGCCGATGGTCAAGATTCCTTCGGCATTGGCGTTGGTGGTCTCGGCCAGATGGAGTCCGCCGGCGGTGACGGTGAGCGAACCATCGAACAGATTGATCCGCCCGATGCCGCTGTTGCCGACTTTCAAGAGGCCGTCGATGGTGACACTGCCGCCGTTGATCGTTACGGTGCCATCGCCGGTTGCCGTTTCGCCGATGACGCTATTGAGCGCGACCAGCGTGCCGCCGTCGATCGTAAGGTCGCCCGTTCCGCTGGAGCCGACGGCCAGCGTGCCGGTGGTGGTGAGGTTCTTTCCAGAGGCCAAGGTGTAAACGCCCGTCTTTCCGGCGGCTTGCCCCAGAGCGAACCGCTGGGTGATAATGTCGCCGGTCACGTTGAGCGTCCCGCCGTCGAGATGGAACTGGGCTGTATCGACGTCCTTGTGGCGTTCGCGGATGTCGCC
>JABMRP010001285.1 GCA_013202535.1 Planctomycetota bacterium | reverse complement strand
CCCTGGGAGTGGCCCTGCGCTTCATATTCGTCCCGCCGAAATCTCTTGCCGCGGGAAAGATTATGTGCGATTAACTGGTCGTGCATGTCGACGCGTCGCTTCCGGTTGCCGAGGATTTTCGGGCACGGACGATTCACTGCAACCTTCTGGTGGCCGATCAGTCGCACTGCAAGATCGCGCAAGCCGGCGTGGTCCAGAGTCGGGCCGTGACCGTGACCGGCGGCAAGGGAGTTCCCGTCATCCTGTTGACCGGCGGCGCGGCGGACGGCCAGGGGCGGATCGAACTCCGCGGAGCGGATGGAAAACGGGTCGTCGTGCTGGCCGCGGACGCACAAAGCGGGGCCGGATCGATCGAGACGTTCACCCAAGATGGATTCCCCCAAGTGCGGCTCAGTTCGGCCCACGGGCGCGGACTGGTTGCCACGGTCGACGCCGACAGCAAGCTCCAAGTCGTGCTCGGACATATCCTGGAGACGTCGGGGTTGTTTTTCGTCGCCCCCGAGTTGAGTCGCCCGCAACCGCTGGCCTGGCCCATCCCGCGGCTACCCGCACGACCGTCCGGCGATTTGCCCATGCAGCCACCGGAAGCGCCGGGCGCGCCGGAAGCGGAATCTCCCCGGTCGCAGCCCGGTCGGTAGCGGGTCGCTCGTTGGGCGCCCATGGCGCCTGAGAAGCCAAATATTCTTTCTGTGCCCCCTGTCTTTCCCAGTCTGCTCGTGCGTAATCTGCCCCCAATCGTGAACCCACTCTTTTGGGTTGATATCCATGATTCTTAATGGTTATATCTGGGGGAAATTCAACTCTTACAGGGGGTGTGAATAGTCTGTTTTTGGTAGATTATGGGGGTAAAATCCTTGGTTACACTTGACGATCGGGACGCGGCGATGCGAGAATGGGTGTATTCGGGCAAGTTGAACGGAAGCAACCGGGTGTGAGTGTGTCTGTCGTCGTTGTCGGCCCAGACAAGTCATGCTTGTGACGCCGGTGGGTCGAACGGCTCCGATGAGCGTTCGACATGCGGCTGTTTCCCCGACCCCCCAAGGATTTCCCACCCCAACGTGGCGCCGCGTCGTTGCGGCCCATGGCACACACCACGCGAAGAGATTTTCCCGGCCCATTATTGGGTTTTCCAGTGCGAAGATTCCCGCGCGACGCATTCGGCGAACGGCGACGCGGACAAACGGCAATTCGGCCCAGTGTTTGGCCGGAAAGCTGGAAGCGGGTCGCTTCGCACCGCGGCAGAGAAGACATTCGGTTCGGCCAGCCGGGGCACCTCAAGGTGCTTCCCACGGGACGAGCCGGTCGAGGCAACGGAGAAAAAATACCATGAAAAGAAACGGATCGGTTCACGATTTTCAGATCGCTGGTCGCTATGAGAATCTGCGCAAGGTTCTGTCGGACGACCAATACGTCGATCACGTCGAGAAGCCGCTCGCCTTCTGGGCTCTGCCCACCGATCGGCGTCTCCCCCTGGCACTGATGGGCCAAACGCTCAAGGAACTGCTGGCCACCCCCTTCACCGAGATCTCGGAAACGCCGGGCATCGGCTTGAAGAAGATGCACTCGTTCGTCTCGCTGCTCACCCGAGCCGCGAACACCGACCGCTCCGAGCTGCCGACGGACTTCGTGAAAGTGTCGGGCAACGGAAAAACGTCCTCCGGCAACGGGACCTCCACCAACGGCAACGGCAACGGCTCGGCGTTCCAACCGACAACCGTTTCCGAGGTTGTCTGGGCGCAATGGCAGGCCACCGTGATCAGGCACGGCTTGGGCAAGGAGACACTGGGGCGATTCGCGCCGAGTCTGCGAAACATCACCCGCGTCGTTTGGAACACGCCGCTGGAAGCCTATACCGAACGGACGCTCGCCGAAATCCGGGAGATGAAGACCCACGGCGAAAAGCGCGTTCACGGTATTCTGGAAGTCTTCCACAGCGTCCACGCGATCTTTTCGCAGATCGGCCACATGGACCATTTGGCACTGCGGATCGTGCCTCGATGGATCGACCGGATCGAACAGTGGATCGCGCCGCAGTTGCAGACGCCGGGTGCCGAGGACACGGAAGCGCTCTTCGAGAACTTTGTCGGCCCCTTGCTCGAACAGGTCCGCGTCGACGCCGTGCCGCAGCTCGTCAGTCTGGCCGAAAACCGGTTGGGTATTCACGAGCCGATCACCAGCGTTCGCCAGGCCGCCCGGACCATGGGGCTTACCCGCGCTCGGGTATACCAGTTGCTCAACGAAATCAACGACATCATGATGACCCGTTGGCCCAACGGGCGGCATCTGGTCTACGCGTTGCGGGATAAGTACGGCAAGGAAACGGCCGAGATGAAGAACCCGCCCGAGTTGACGCAGTTTCACGCGGCCATCGAACTGTTCTATCCGAGCAATCGTCGCGGAGCCGCCGGACCGCTGGAGTTCGTCGAAGATCCGGCCGACGCCGCGTAGTAGCCCGCCGAAAAAGCCGCATCAAACCGATAGGAAAGACAGCAGAAGCACAACGCTGCTGTCTTTCCTTTTTCGATTCTTGGGGGCGCCCGCCATTTTCTGATCGCCGCAGACGCCGCATGGGATTCCCACGGCCCGGGCAATCGATGGGCCAGACCATGGTTTGGCTTCGACCGCGCGCCATGCTATCATGGATCGCGACGCCAGGAAGCTACCACTCGATCCATCCAGGGAAATCGGCCATGTTTCACGCTCATGCACGCGATGTTTCTCGTCTCTTGTTTGCAACTGTCGTGCTGATCTTGACGCCGAGCATTGCTTGGGCCGGGGACACGGGCACACTGAATCTTGTCCCGTGGCCCACGTCGGTCACCGCACAAGAGGGAACACTGGCCCTGCCGGCCGACGCGAGGGTCGTGGTCGCCGACCAATCGCTGCTGCCGCTGGGCGAAGTGCTTGCCGCGGAGATCGAGGCGGTCTCGAAGAAGCGGCCGCCGGTTGTCGTCGGCGCATCAACGCCCGGCGATATCTGTTTGGCATACGATGAGCAACTGCAAGGCGAGACGTACGCGATGCGGGTGACCGACCGTGTCGTGATCCGTGGCGGTACCTACGGCGCCATCGCGATGGGCACCGTCACATGCCTGCAATCGCTCACCCCGGAAATGCGCGTTCCACGCATGACCGTAGCGGACACCCCAGCCGCGCCTTATCGCGGCCTGATGCTCGACGTGGCCCGAAAGTATCACACGATCGAGAGTATCAAGGAGATCGTTGTGCTCTGCCGGTTGTACAAGATCCGCTATCTGCAACTACATCTGACCGATGACCAAGGGTTCATGTTCCCCAGTAAGGCCTATCCCAAGCTGGCGACCAAGAACTACAACGGCGGCGAAACGTACACGCTCCAAGAGTTGAAAGAACTCGTGGCCTACGCCGACGCGCGGTACGTGACGATCATTCCCGAGTACGAGGTGCCCGGGCACTCCGGCACGGCCGTCCGGACGATGCCCGACTTGTTTACGATCAAAGACACCAAGCCCTACGAGCACCACGCGTCGATCAACTTCGTCAAAGACGACGTGATGAAAGCCGTTGAAACGATCGTGGGCGAGATGTGCGAAGTCTTCAAGTCCACGCCGTATTTCCATATCGGCGGCGACGAAGCCGATCTCGCCCTGGCGGATCAGAACGTGCTCTTCCAAGCGGCGATGAAGAAACACGATCTACCCAATGTGCATGAACTGTATCGCCGATTCGTCGTACAGATGAACGAGATCGTCAAGAAGAACGGCAAACAGATGATCGTCTGGGAAGGGTTCAACCGCGGCGGAAAGGTGCGGATCCCGCGCGACATCGTCGTCATGGCGTACGAGATCCGATTCTACATGCCCGACCGATTGGTCGAGGACGGTTATCCGGTGGTCAACGCCTCGTGGACGCCACTCTACGTGGTCAACAAAAACGTCCGGCCGGAGGACGAGATCTACGCATGGAACATCTTCCAGTTCAAGCCCTATGGCGCCAAACCCGATACGCCGGGCAAGGTCGTGGCGGATACCGATCGCGTGATCGGCGCGCAGATTTGCGCCTGGGAGCAGCCGCAGGAATCGGAGATACCCAGTCTGCGCCGGCGCGCGCCGACGATGGCCGAACGCATCTGGAATCCCACGGCCGGTCGAACCTATGCCGACTTCAAGAAGCGACTCGATGCCACCGATCGGCTCCTGGACCAACTGCGGGGTAAGGCCGATCAGGTGCCTGATCTCACGAATCCGCACCCAACACCCGCCGAGGGCCCTCGATGAAAGCAGGCTGTCGGGTTGCGCTTTGGCTACTGCTGTTCGCCGGCTTCTCGCACACGGCCGATGCGCAAGTGGCTGCAAAACGTCCCAACGTCCTGTTTCTCCGCACCCACCAAGAGCGCGTTTCATTTCGATCCCGAGTCGTTCACGTGGACGCACAGGCAAACCGGCAACACGATATCTGGAAAACAACGATGATCCGAAAACGAACGTTGCCTCATTTACCAACGATGTCCGCCGTCACGGGGCGGTCCTGTCGAAACCGGTAGTCGGGCCAAAGCGGGCAGTTCAGGTCCGTCCAACATTTGATGGCGCGGCTCTCGTCGCCGGTGAGTTTCACGTCGTGATGGCCCGAGTCGAGCACATCCCACAAGCGGCTTTTCACGGTGCCGAAGCTCAGCGGTTGGGCCTTGTGGTGCGCGAGGCCCCAGGAGTAGCTGAAGTGATGCACCCAGCCCTGGCCGATGAGCGTGCGGTAGGAGGCGGGCACGCGATTGTCGTCGAGCACGCCGGTCAGGTCGATCTTCTGCTTGTCGGCGGCGTCGTGGCAGCGGACGCACTGGGCGTCGAGCACCGGCTGGACAACCCGAGGATAGGAGAACGGGCCGGCGCCCCACGGAGGCGGCTCCAACGGCCGCGGATCGCTCCGCGCGGCAGTCGTAAGTCGCACGGGCGGTGAAAGGGTCCGGTCCTCGTGACAGCCGATGCAACTCCGCTTCTCACCCGGCTGAAGTTGTACCACGCTTCGCATCCGCTGAATCTCGTTGAAGTTTTCATCGAGTGCCTGGAAGTAGAGAACCTTACCGGCCGGCGCGTAGAAATTGGCCGAACCGTCTTCCTCCACCGGGACAATGCCGTGAACCCCCTTGGCCACGAAACTGGGCCAGCCGTGGGGCCCGGTCACCTTGTGCGTCGGTGCGGCGTAGTAGTCCTGAAACTCGGGATACTCCTCCTTATTGCGCCCGTCGGGCAAGCGTTCCAGTTCCGAGCGGACTTCTTCGCAAACGCGGAGGTACTTGACCGTGCCGCGCTCGACGGCCGGCGTTAGCCCCTGGTAGACGTCGACCAGCAGGAATTGGCCCGGCTCGAGTTCCGCGGACGGATCGGCGGAGGGAATCGCCGGCGGGGGAGTGGCGGCGGCACGCAACGGCGTGGGGCACATACTTCCGATGGCCGCATCGAGGTACAGCACCTCCCGGTTGCCGAAGCGGTCGATCAGGTACAGACCGAAGCGATCCGCCGGGGCGTGACTCACCAGGATGTAGTCGCGGGCGATGGGAACCGGATCGCGAAAACACCGCGCCTGGGGCCAGCCCCGATCGAAATTGTACCGCACGTCGGGGGTGATGTTCGTGGCCGCCGCCGGATTGGAGCGACCTTTGGTCGTGTCGATCAAAGCGATTGGGCCGTTGAAGTCGCCGAAGTGCGAAATCAGCGTGCAACAGATCTCCTCCGTCCCGGGAACCTCGCGGCCGTTGAGACAGCAATTCTTCGTATTGTTGCCGTAGATCAGCTCCGGGTGCGTACCGTCGGGACGGATCGACCAGAGCGTATGCCCGAAGTTGGCTCCCTTGTCGAGATACTCGGACCGCGTCCAGATGATCCGCCCGTCGCTCATCACCGACGGTGCCCACTCGCTCAGGTTGGCGTGTGAAAGCGGCCGGATGTTGTTGCCTTGCCCGTCCATGCGGAACAGCACCATCGACTGCGGGACCCAACACAAGAAGCGATTTCGGCAGCGGGTCGAGATAAACGTCAAGTCGCCGTCGGGCAACGGGCAGGGATAATAGTCGTGGTACGGACCGTGGGTAAGCTGGCGCGCCGGCCCGCCGTTGGCGTCGACCGCCATCAGGTGCCAATACGCCTCTCCCCGGTTGCCGCTGGGCCGGTGGGCGAAGTAGATCGTCCGGGCCTGGAAATCGGCCACCGGATCGCGCGGGATGCCGTCTCCGGCGTCGAACAACACGGTGACTTTGCCCTCGGCAGGCTCCAAGCACCCATCGCGGCGCGGAATCTCCAGCACACACACGCCGCCGCCGGCGCGGAACTGCGAATCCATGATGTCGCTGTAATTGTGCGATGGCTT
>JABMRP010001284.1 GCA_013202535.1 Planctomycetota bacterium | reverse complement strand
TTGTGCCCGTGCCATTCGAGCCGATCGCTGGGAACGCCCACTTCCTGGTTCAGCTTGTAGACCAGCTTGGCGATACTGCGGGGCAGCTCGACGCCCGGGTAGCTGATGCCGAAGCCCATCGTGTCGCAGAGCCGAATCTTGGCCGTCTTGTCCTCGGGCACCTGCTCGCTCATCCGCATCAGCCGTTCGGCGAAGGGGAGCACGAAGCCTTCGATGTCGGCGCGAGTGATGTCCTCGAAGTGGCACCGGGGCCGTACGCCCGCCTCGAACGCCGCGTCGACCACTTCGCAGTAGCTGTCCATGCAGGTCTGGCGGTCCTTGAACTTGAGCTTCTGGAAGATGTGGTAATCGGAGCAACTGGTCAGCATTCCCGACTCGGCCAGACCGGCTTCCTTGACCAGGCGGAAATCGGCCTTCACGGCACGGATCCAGCCGGTACATTCGGGATACTTGTGTCCCAGTTCGCGGCAGCGGTCGAGTGTTTCGCGGTCGTTCTTCGTATAGAGGAAAAACTCCGTTTGGCGGATCACGCCCTGGGGACCGCCCAACTTGGCGAGCAGGTCGTAGATATGCACCATCTGCTCGATGGTGTAAGGCGGGCGCGCTTGCTGACCGTCACGAAAGGTCGTGTCGGTAATGTGGAAGTCGCGATCCAACAGCGCCTTGGGATCGAACTCGACCGGCTTGCCGTCGATATACTCAACGATCGGGCCGTCGAAGTGGATCTTCGGCGGCAGATCGTAGTCGAAGGTTCCCTCGATCAGATTCGGTTCGGTCGTATTGACCAACGGGAAAGTTTTTTTATTATCCGACATGGCGGCTCCTTTTCATGAAACGTCCAGCGTTGTCCGGCGTGGCGATCAGGCGTTGACGCCCTGCTCTTTGCACACCTTGGTGATGAACTCGATCGCGTCGCCGACGTTTTCGACCGACAGCGCGGCGTCTTCTTCCATCTCGATGTCGAACTCTTCCTCGAACATCGCCACGAGCTCGACCGACTGGACGCTTTCCGCTCCCAGGTCGGTCGAGAACACGCTCTCTTTCTTGATTTCGCTCGGATCAATCTGCAGCACGCTGGATGTGACGGCAATAACGCGTTCTTCCACGGTAGCCATAAAATGAGTCTCCCTCAAAATGGTTTTCTCGGTGTTATCCGTTGTCTTGGGTTAGCCTTTTCGGTGGCTGGCCATCGCGCGGCGGCCCTTCTTAACCGCGGCCTTGCGCGGCTCGGCCGTGATCGCGAAGATCTCGTCCCACATCGCCTCTTGCGCCGGCGTCCACTGGCGCCCGCGGCGACTCATGGCCGTGATGGCCGTTTCGTAGAGCTTCCGCTTTCCGAATCCCTTGGTCACCACGCCCTCGAGGAACCAGGCAAATGAGGGAATGAACTTGGGCAACGGCTTGCCGGTGGCCGCGATTAGGGTCATCGCCCCGACGTACGCGCCCGTGTTGAACAGCGTGCCGATCGACGTCTTCGTGTGATCGCCGATCAGGGCACCGACCTTGGTCGAGCCGGTGTCGATGGGCCGCTTGCCGTCGAGCACCACGGAAACGCTCGAGTAGTCGTTCTTCAGATCGCTGTTGGTGGTCAGCGCGCCGAGGTTGACCCACTCGCCGACGTAGGCGTGACCGAGAAATCCGTCGTGGTACTTGTTGGAATAGCCGTGGATGATCGATTCTTCGACCTCACCACCCACGCGGCACATGGGCCCGATGGAATTACCCTCGCGGCATTTGGCTCCCAGCAGGATCGACTTCTTGCCGACGTAGCAGGGGCCTTCGATGCGCGTGAAAGGGTGAATCTCGGCGTCGGCGTCGATGTAGACGGGCCCTTCGGCCGCGTCGATCACAACCATCGGGTGGATCAGCGCGCCGGGGGCGACGTAGACGTCGCTCTTGCTGCCACGCATGCCCGCGGGCTCTTCGATCGTACCTTCGATTCCGCACTGCCCGGCCGTGGCAAAATCCTTGGTCAGTTGCTCGGGATTGGCCAGCACCAGGTCCCATGTGTAGTTCCAGGTCGCCGGCGCGGCGCCGGCTTTGGGCAACGTGGCAACGGCCGACTCGACCAACGCCTCGATCGAGTCGGTTTTCAGCTTGGCCAGATCGGCTTGGGCGATCCGGGCGAAAAGCAACCGGCCCTCTTCATCGCAAGCCACCCGACTGGGTCCGACGGTCGGCGTGTCGAAACTCTCGGCAATCACCCGGCCGTCGACCAGCATCAAGTCGTCGCCGGTCAGCTTCGCCGGATCGTTGACCGGCAGGTCGGACGTCTCGCGGAAAACTTCGGCCAGATAAGGCGGTATGAAGCCGGCGAGGTCGGTGGCGGCCAACTTGGCGGCCATCTTCTCGGCCAGCGAACTCATGCCACAACGCAACTCGAAAATCGGCCGGCTCAAAGACAGCGGGTAGAAGTTCTGGCGCCCGGGGCCGGGCAGATCCAACAGGATTAATCGCATGGTGTTCTCGCTCCTATCAAGTACGGCACGCCGTGTACTCGATCACGGCTGGCCGAATGTTTGGTTGCGTTGCGCCGACCGCTCGATCACGGTGCGTCGGGCATCTTCGACTGGATCCACTCGTAGTAGTCGAGCATCGACAGCCCGCTCGCGGCCGCCCGGTCGAGGATGAACATCGTGTCCGGGTGCAGTTGCAGGGCGCTGGCCGTACAGAGGCTCGTCACGGGACCTTCGATCGCCGCGGTGATCGCCGGCGCCTTGCTCTCTTTGTTGGCCAGAAGGAGGATCTTTCGAGCTTCGAGAATTGTGCCCACGCCCATCGTGATGGCGTAGATCGGCACTTCCTCGGCACTGTCGAAGAATCGGGCGTTGTCCTCGATGGTCGGCTTGGCCAGGGTCTTGATTCGCGTCCGCGACCCGAGCGAACTGGACGGCTCGTTGAACGCGATGTGACCGTCGGAACCGATCCCCAGGACTTGCAGGTCGATGCCGCCGCACTCGACGATCCGCCGTTCGTACCAATTGCAGAACGCTTCGTAGTTGTCGGTCGTGCCCGAGGGGATATGAATGTTGGCTGCCGGCACGTTGATGTGCTGAAACAGATTCTCGTTCATGAAGTAGTGGTAGCTCTGCGGATGATCGATCTTGAGCCCCACGTACTCGTCGAGATTGAAGGTCGTGACCTGAGAGAAATCGAGGCCTTCGTCCTTGTGCATTCGCACAAGTTCCTGGTAAAGGCTCAGCGGCGTCGATCCGGTGGCCAGTCCCAAGACGGCGTTCGGCTTCGCGTTGAGTGTCTTGGCCACGACCCGGGCGGCCGTCTTGCCCATCTCTTCGTAGGTTTCGTTGACGATAACTTCCACTTGCAAACCCTCGCTTTCCACTCGAAGTAAATCCACACTGCACACGTATGGCGATCTTTCGCGAACCCGTTAGTGTCTCATTGGCGGGGGCGAGTGTCAACCCTGCCGGCCCCCCGGAGTGGGCACTTCCACCCCGTCGGGGCGGCATGTCATCGAATGCCCGCAGCCGGGCATTTCCGCCGCAAGTGCCACGAGCCCCATGGTTTAGGAGCCTCTGCATGTCGTTGTGGCGGATTCGTTCGGCGCCCAGCCGAAGGCGCCGGCTCTGGGCGGTACTGGAGCGCCGGGAGAATTCCGGATACCGTGAATAGGCTTCCTCTTCAGGCCCTAATGACGAACGGCGATCTGACTCCAATTGCCCCTGATGTCCGCACTCCAAAACAGGAATTCAAGATGAAACGGCGCGATCTTCTCAAGGCGGCTTCGATCACGGCGGGCGCGATGGCATTTCAGCCCTTGGTAACTCGGGCCGATACGGTGCCGAGCGACGCGACGCAGGCGGCCGACGTGGTCGTGGTAGGCGGGGGGACGGCCGGGACGATTGCGGCAATCCAGGCGGCTCGGGCCGGGGCGAAGACGGTTCTGATCGAGCATGGAAGCCAGCTCGGCGGCACGACAACCGTCGGCGGCGTCTGCTTTCCGGGGCTGTTCCACGTCGGCGGAAAGCAGATTATCTCGGGCATCGGTTGGGAACTGGTTGAGAAGGCCGTTGCGATCGACGGCGGCAAGCTGCCCGATTTCTCGAAGCCGCCCCAGGCGCATTGGCATCATCAGGTGCTCGTCAACCCGTTCCTGTACTCGGTCCTCGCGGAGGAGGCGTGCCTCGAGGCGGGCGTCTCCATTTGTTATTACGAGTTTCCGTTCTCCGTCGAGCAGTCGGCGGACGGATGGTTGCTCGAAAGCGTCGGGCCCGGAACGCGGCGCCGGATCGCCTGCAAGCAACTGATCGACTGCACCGGCGGGGCCGACGTCGCGGGAATGCTCGGTCTGGAGCGGCTTCGTGAGGAAGAAACGCAGCCCGGTTCGATGCTCTTCAAAGTGGGCGACGCGTTCCACCCGGGCCGGGAGCGACTTCAGCAGGTCTACGTCCACGGCGCCGACTCCTCGAATTCCGCCACGCGCACTCAAGCGACGATCGCCGGCCGACAAACGATGCTCAAGCATATCCGCAAGGGATTGGCGCGAAAGCGTCTGGTGCAAATGCAGCCGGAAGCCGCGTTCCGCGAAAGCTACCGCATCCGCGGCGAGACGATCGTCACCCACGACGACTACGTCTCCGGCCGGCGGTTCGACGACGCGGTCTGCTGGGCGTTCTATCCGGTCGATCTACACACCCGTAGCGGCGTCCGGCCGAAGCCGCTGGCCGAGGGCGTCCTCCCCTGCGTGCCGTTGCGAGCGCTCGTGCCCAAGGGCAGCCGCAACATTCTCGTCGCCGGCCGAAGCGTCAGCAGCGATCGGCTTGCCAACTCGGGCCTTCGCGTGCAGGCCACTTGCATGGCCATGGGGCAAGCCGCCGCCGTAACCGCCGCCCTGGCAGCGAAACAAAAAACCACCCCGCTCGACGTGCCCTTCGGCGACATTGCACGCGTGCTCCGCGAACACGGCGCGATTGTGCCCGCTCAAAAACCCCACAGCAGCGTTACCGAGTAGTCGAATTCGTTGGGCACGTCGCCGGGCGACGTACTGCTGTCGTAGCGATCGATCGCGCCGATTTTCATGCTCAAGTTCATCGATTCGTCGAGGACGATCTCCCAACTGATCTTGCTCGTGACCCGAAAGTTGGTGAAGTCCGTGGCGTCGGGGTAACAGTCGAACGAGCCGACGATTTTCTGACGTTTGTTGAGCTTATGCTCCAGATCGAAGCCGTAGGCCAACTCCGGAATCCACTGGTCGTCGACGCCGCCGAACTCGTGTGACACGCCGCCGCCCAGGCGGCCGGTCAACGACGTCCGTTCGGCCTGGATGAGCCGATACCCCAGACCGCTGGACATCGCCAGCCGCAAATCGAAATTGCGGAATTCGTTGTACTCCAGTGTGGAATCGAAGAACCATCTCCAAGGCGTGCCGGCGAACAATCGTTCGTAGCGGGCCATCAGAAGCCCCTTGTGGGCGGTCATGACCGAGTTGCTGTTGCCGCGGCGGTAGTCGAGGTCGACCGAGAGGACATTCCGCTTCGTCTTCCGCTTGGCGTCGAAACCGAAGATGATATCGAAGGTCTGGCTGTTGCCTTCGCTACCGTTGACGCCCAGTTCGCAACCGCCGTCCCAAAGGTCGATGAGCGAGGGCGGCTCCTCCGGCAGCAGAGAGCCGAAGTCCAGAGGGATGGCTGGCGTATCGAGCACGTCCGGCACCGATTTGTCCGGCGTATCGAGCACGTCCGAGAGCGACTCGTCCGGCTGTCCCACGACATCGACGCCGGCCGAGAGATCCTCGGCCCGCGCGTGCCGTACCGCGACCCCCCCCATAAACAGGGATAGGGACCATGCGGATAGAATGCATTGGACGAGGACGTACTTCTGTCGCATTGAACCGAGAAGATTTGCCCAACGGGAAGACGTGAGATTGAAAAGGGGCGGCTATCTTAACGGCAAATGGGGGCCCAATAGAAGGCCGGTTTTCCGCGATTTCGAGGATCGCAAGCGGCGATACCCGAAAGCGGTCATGCGACGCGGTCAGAACCCCCGCAGGAGGGTCACCGCATAGTCCAGGTCGTTCGGCTTGATGCCGACCGGCGCGTGATTGTCGTAGCGGTCCAGCAGGCTGACTTTCATGCTCAGGTTCATCGCCTCGTCCAGCAGCACTCGTTGTTTCCAACGGCCTTTTTTGACGAGAGAACCTGGCAAAAAGTGGCAGGATGTGGCCATTCCAGAAGTCTGTGCGCGGCGAGGCGAAATAGGAAGACTGGCCCGGGTTCGCCCTCAGCCCCACTCACGCTGGCCCATTCAGTCGAACAGGACCCTCTGCCGGCGCGGGGCCTCCGGCTCGATACACCGCGGATCGTCGTGCGCAGGATGGTTCACCCAGATGCCGACCGGATGGGCGACCATCGCACGGCTGTCGCAAGGCACGAGCAGCTTTTCCAGCGCCGGGCCCCCCTCTGTCGACGGGTCCAACCAGATATCGTACGCTTTCTCCGCCAAAATGACCGGCATACGGTCGTGGATCGGACGCATCAACTCGTTCGCCTCGGTCGTGAGAATCGTGCAGCTTTCCACAGCCTGATGGTCGGGGCCTTCCCAGGTTTCCCAAAGCCCCGCAATGCCGAACGGCCGGTCGTCGCGGAGGCGGATGAAGTACGGCTGCTTCGGCGGTCTGGCGCCCTGCCACTCGTAGAAGCCGTCGGCCGGGATCAGGCACCGGCGGCGACGAAAAGCAGCCCCGTAGGCCGGCTTCCGGCTTGCCGTTTCCGCCCGGGCGTTGATCATCCGATGGCCGATGGCCGGGTCCTTGGCCCAACTGGGAATCAGACCCCAGCGCATCGGAACCCATTGGCGCCGGACGCCGGCCGAGGTGGCATCCTGCCGTACGACGGCCACCGGCTGCGTGGGGGCAATGTTGAATCGGGGCGTAAAGGGGGGAATTTCCAACAGAGCGAAATGTTGGGCGATCGCGCTGGCCGGGGCTCGAAGAGTAAACCGTCCACACATGGGCCACCCACCCGTTTCGCTGTGCCCAGGCGGAAAACTTTACCTAACCGGGACAATACTCATGTTCGGCGTGGCCGGTCGCCGATAAAAGCGATGACTGGCCACAGATTTGTATTGTACCGTCGCCGGTTGCGGTGGCTACCGGTCGGCCTGGTCGCCGATGGGGCCAGGATGTCCCTCGCCCAGGGGTGGATCAACTCGGCATCGACGTCAGGACTGCCTGCCATGCTCGTGATTGTTAGCGATCTGCATCTTACCGACGGTTCCATCAGCGAGACCGTTTCGCCGGGCGTTTTCTCGTTGTTCGCTCGCCGGCTTCGTGAGATGGCGATGGCCGCCTCGTGGCGAACCGATGGGAGTTATCAGCCGATTGACCGGCTGGACATCGTGTTGCTGGGCGACGTTCTGGACGTGATCCGCTCGGCCCGATGGGCGGCGCGTCCGAGTGTGCGACCTTGGGGAAATCCGCACACCGCTGAATTCGTCGACCAGATCTCCCGAATCACCGGCGACATTCTCCGGCACAATCAGGAGGGGCTTTCGGTGCTGCGGACGTTGTCGGCGGAAGGGGCGCTAACGATTCCGCTGGTCGCCCGCCGCGGGAGCAAGAGCAACGCGGCCACGCAACGGCAACCGGTCGACGTCCGCGTCCACTACATGGTCGGAAACGCCGACTGGTTCTACCACCTGCCGGGAGCCCAATTCACGGCGATCCGGCAAATGATGGTTCGGCAGATGGGACTGTCCAATCCGGCCGACAAGCCGCTGCCGCACGACATCAACGAAGACGACCAGTTGCTCCAGGCCATGCGGCGGCACAAGGTGTTGGCCCGGCACGGCGACCTCTACGACCCGTTGAGCTTCGAGGGCGATCGAGACGCCAGCAGTCTCAGCGACGCGGTGGTCATCGATCTGGTCAACCGGTTCTCCGGCGAGGTCGAGTCGGAGTTGATCAACGAGTTGCCCGCATCGACCGTTCTGGGGCTTCGGGAAATCGACGACGTGCGCCCCTTAATGATGATTCCCGTGTGGATCGACGGATTGCTGGAGCGGACCTGCAAATCTCCGGCGGTGCGCAAGCGGGTGAAGACGGTTTGGGACCGGCTTGCCGACGAATTTCTCTCCAGCGAGTTTGTTCGCCAGCGAGACACGTGGAGTCCGCTCGATTTGATCGACGGGTTGGAGCGGGCGTTGAAGTTCAGCAAGCGGCCTTCCATGGGATGGGCCGATTCGATCCACCGTTGGCTTCGTCTGGTACACGGAGCGGCCGACGGGTCGTTTCACGATCGGGCCATGTTGGAGCAGGATTTCCGCAATCGCCGCGCCAAGCACATCGTCTACGGCCATACCCACCGGGCGGCCAACGTTCCGCTCGACGCCAGCTACGCGGAAGGATTCGTGCTGAATCAGGTCCACTTCAATTCGGGAACGTGGCGCCGCGTGCATCGGCCCACTTGGCTCGGCCCCACCGAACACGAATTCATCCCGGCGGACGAAATGACTTTCCTGGCGTTTTACTCCGGCGACGAGCGCAAGGGCCGGCCTTATGAAATGTGGTCCGGCATGCTTGGCTGCAGCCCCCTGGAAAACTCCGTTCACCGCATCGATCCGGCCATTCTGAGCCGCGCCGGCGAATCGATCTCGGCATCCGGCCAGCAGGGCCACGCGCCCCACTTCGTCGCATCGCCCGCGGAGGCGCGGAACGCGACGGCGCGCCGGAAGTAGTCCGCTTGGGGTCATTTATCTATCAGGCCGTCCATGCGTGGCGCGGCTTGCTTCGGCGCCGACCTTCCTCTTTCTCATGGCTCGGCCGTTTGGAACAGTTCGAGCAGCAAGTAGGGTGTGTCTGGACGCACCACGCACACTTCTTCACTCCTCCGGCGTTTGAAACAGTTCGAGCAGGCGCTGCCAGGCCCCGCGGGCTTCGGCGTCGGTGGTCGCCTGAGGGCAAGTCAGGGTCAGGCTCGGGTTTCGGGATTCAAACCTAGAAAATCGCCCCCTTCTGGGTTTGAATCCCGAATCCCGAGTTTGACCCTGACTTCCCCCCGCTGGGCCGCCTCGGGCTGGGCGCGGACGAACGTGGCCGCCCTCAGTGCCAGCGGGACGTCGGTCTTGGGGTCGCGGATCAACTCCCAGGGGATCGAGGTCGCCTCGCTGACCGACGTGACCACCTCGACCCGGGTCTCGTCCAGCCGGCCGCGGAGCACTGCCCAGAGGTCGCGGGCGTCGTCGCTTTTCTGGAACACGGAGCGGAACAGCTCGGTGCCCAACTCGACGATCCGTTGTTCGATTTTGGCCGCGATCGTGGGGGCCGGGTCGTGCGGGTACTGGAGAAAGTCTTCCAGATACCAGCGGAGATTCTCTTCGTCCTGGGCGGTGAGCCGGAACTCGAACTCGGACGCCGCCTCCAGAGGCGCCGCCCCGTCGTCCTCCAAACGCAGGTCCGCACGATAGCGATTCCCATCAATCGCCGTCTGGGTGATTCGCAACAGAGACATGCCCAAAACCCCCATTGACCGCCGCCACCGGACCGTACCCCTAAGCCGATGGCCCCATTATGGCGGATGCCTGGGGCGATGCAAGTGAGGGGGACGTGCGGGATTACCGTATCCGGTTTCTCCGTCCGTCCACAAAAAGAGTCGCGTCCCCTTTCCCCCACCACGTCCCCCGGGCAAGGGGCTATCGCGGCCCCTGGCCACCGCGGTATACAGGTATACAATGGAATTCAAGCCGGCCGCCAAGGCGGGGCTTGGAGACGCCAGCGGTACGGACCTTGCAGGAAGATTCTTGATGGGCAAGTTCGGGTGGAACGCTCGTCGTCGTGAGTGTCTACGGAACGCCGGTTGTCCTCGGTCGGCCGGAATGGACGGGAACTGAATCGATGGATCAGAACACGCTGGCCAAAATCGCTTTCGAGTTGGTGACCGTGCTCGCCGTGGGCTTTGTCTCGGGGGCAATCTGCAAGCGGACCGGGCTCTCGACGCTTGCCGGTTATCTCCTCGGCGGCGTGTTGCTCGGTTCGATCCTGCTGGGTCCGCTCTATCAGCAGACGCACGAGATGGAGTATTTGGCGGAGGCCGGCGTGCTCCTGCTGTTGTTCTCCATCGGCATCGAGTTTTCTCTTGCCGATCTGTTGCGGATGGCACGGCCTTTCCTTGTCGGCGGCACGGTGCAGATGGTGCTGGTCGCCGCTACGACCGCCGGCTTTCTGGCGATTCTGCAATTCCCTTGGCAGTCGGCCGTGTTGCTCGGATTGGCCACCGCTTTCAGTTCCACCGTCCTGGTCTTCAAAGCCTTGGAAGAGTGGGGCCAGGCGACCGGCCCGCACGGCCGCCGTGCCATCGCCATTCTGCTGTACCAGGATGCGGCCGTCGTGCCGCTGGTGTTGTTGATCCCGTTTCTGGCGGGTCAACTCTCACAGCGCGACCTTGTGGCGTTTGGCTTTTTGGCGATGAAGAGCCTGGGTTTCTTGGTGACAATCCCGGTTGGCCGGTGGCTGACGGCTCGCTGGCTGGCCCCTTGGATTTCCGGTCTGCGAAGTGTCGAACTCCTCGTC